>JBGTHU010000221.1:0-5495 GCA_041745975.1 Mariniblastus sp. | reverse complement strand
GGCCCATTATGGTCATCGGTGTGTCGAGGTGACTCAAACCGAGCAACATGCTGTCGCCCGATTTGAAGATGGCCGTGAGGTGACGGCCGATGTTATCTTGGGGGCCGACGGAATTTCATCGATTGTCCGCGAATCGATATTGGGAAAGCAGCCTCCCCGTTACGCCGGATATACCTGCTGGCGAGGCGTTTGTCCCCGACCTAGTTCAATGCAGCCTGGCTATATTGGCGAGTGGTGGGGAGCGGGTTCTCGGATCGGCATCACCACTCTACCGCACGATCGGATCTATTGGTGGGCGGTCAAAAACGCTCCCTTCGAAAAACGAGAACACAACGAGAAAGCTTACTTGCTGGATTTATTTCGGGATTGGCCCGATCCAATGCCGACATTGCTGGAGTCGACGCCCGGCCAGCAGATACTGCGCAACGACATACTCGATCGCCCACCTCAGCGGGGTTGGTCGCGAGGGCGAATTGGATTGATCGGCGACGCCGCCCATCCGACAACTCCCAATCTTGGACAGGGAGGTTGCATGGCGATCGAAGACGCTGTCGTCATCGCGCGACATTTGAGTCAACCTAAGCCGGTGCCGCAGGCGCTGCAAGATTTTGAAGTCGAGCGTTATCCCAGAACCAAATCGATCGTGACCGACTCGTATCGATTTGGCAGTTTAGCTCAGCGCAAAAGCTGGCTGGGCGTGCAAATGCGCAATTGGATAGTGCGATTGATGTTGTATATGGCAGGTGATCGCGGAATCCTCAAATACACCAACCACGACGTCGGCCCGTTGCCGAGGTGACGAGAGTCTTAGAAGATAAAAATCTCTGAAGCGAGACTTTGCAGGGCAAGATTTCTATGATATCGCCTCGTTGCCGTGTACGCTGTCTATTGCGAAGACGTCTTTCGAAATTTCCCTTTTAATCCATACTCCAACGTGAATCAAAAGCTCGATTGGTAGGTGCTGGTGTTGCCGTTGATGGAGCCGCCGACCAGGTGATTGCCATTTGCTATGATGGTTCAGTCCATTTGATCAATGCGGGTGATTATTCCGCAGTGGAGTTCCGCACCCTGTCACTCCCCCAAGGACGGGGAGCATTCAAGCGCAAGAAGTCGTGTTGTTTCTTTGGCCTATCGTCGGACGGATCGCCGCGCCGTGATCGTCGGACGGATCCCCGAGGCTGTGATTTCTCAACCATGATTCATCAACCATGATTCCTCGCCTCGGAGAGTCGAGCGACTATCGTCAATCTAACGCGATCCCCACCAGCGGCCAAACACAGCCGCGCAGAAATGGTTGGTGGAACAAGATCGGCAGTGGAATCAAGATACCCCAATTGATCCAGACCGCATAACAGTAGATCAACGTCAAAGCGACAAAGATGCCGACAAGCAACCATTCGGCCAATTGAAATTGCAATCCAGCTGGTGCATCGCGTCGATCAAAATAGAGAAACTGAATTCCGACTCGAACCCCCCAAGAGATCGCGATGAAGATCGACAGAGCCATTGCCAGAGCACTCCCCCCGCCCAAAACACCAGTGCTGGTAGTAGCATTTGGCTCTCCCATGTTCGTTTAATTGATTGAATTGTATCACCAAAATGGTTGGAATTTTGACGTCCCACTATTATGAGTCCCCAAGCGAATCCAATCAAAGAGAGACTGGATGACTAACTGCGAACCGCAACATCATTTGACGCGAAAACGCCTTTCAAAACGCGCCGACAAAATTTGTCTTGTTTCCGAATGGGCGCAATATTCGGGACTCGTACATGAATTGCAATTTGTTGGCGTTCTTTGGCGTCGGATTTCGCGTTCTTCAGAGTAAGCGGATTTTTCGCCAATTTTATGCTCTGACAAACCCAGGAGGCCCCAAAAATGTACTACCGAAATTCAATTCCACCCAATGCCAATCGGCTGATCAATGGGCTGATCGTTGGTCGAGAAGATCATCAACCAGCGCTCCAATCTAAAACGCAGAGAAAGCAATCCACAAGTCAGGGAGACCGGGCTACCAGAGTCGCGATACAATTCGATCTGCAGCGCGCAGGGATGATCGTGCGGCGGATGGCGATGAATGCTTGGTTGACGCTGGCCGTGACGCTGGCGTTCGGGGCACCGGCGGCAATCAGAGCCGATGATTTTTCCTGGAATGCGGGAGATGGTTTGTGGCATGATGCCAACAATTGGACACCAAACGGTGTGCCAGGTGCCGATCCCGATGTTATTCGAATCGGTGATTTGCCGGGCATTCAAAATAGTGTCGTCACGTTGGGCGCTCCTAGTGCCTTGTACCAATCGCTGGCAATTTCCAATGGCATGACGCTCGATATGGCAGGTGGGCAACTGATCTCTGGCGGGCCACTGACCATCAGTGGTGTCAATTCTCGTTTGCTGGTTCGACCGACAGCCGGTCCAAATTTTCACGACTTGAATGGCGCACTCAACCTCGGCGTCGGTGCACATCTCGAATTGATCGACAATGCCAAGGCTCGATTGTTTAGCTCGCAATCACAGGGAGTCATCTCCGGTCGTGGCCTGCTGCAGCTCAATGGAACTTTCAACAACAACGGATTGATTCGCCCCGGAATCAATGGCGGGATGCAAATCCTCGTTGGGCAACCGTCTCCCGACGGATTGATTGACTTGGACGGTTCAAACGAGACTGGTGGAATCCAACTGCAGCAACAATTTAGTCAGCTCGAGATTATTGCCGGCGGATTGACGGATGCCTTCAGCAGCACCATCACGATGGCTCCAGGATCACTGCTGACGATGAACATTGACGATGGATGGTCAGTCGATGCTAACGGTTCGATCAATGTGGCGGGCTTCGGCAACGCCAACAATGTTTCGCAGATCAATGGTAGCCATTTTACCTTTGGCGGTACGATGACCGTGGGAGGCAATCTGGGGCGACTGCGTGTTCTGTCCGATGTCACCTATGCACCGGCTGCCAGTGTGAATGTGAATTTTACCGACGGTCTGGAAATGACGGGATCGACTAACGTGCAGAGTGCCCAGTTCACAATGGACGAGGGTGCCTTGCTGACGTTTGCAGGTCCAACGAACGTTCAAGGTGGTTCCTTCACCACGCATAGCAACGACATTGCCGACGGATTTGTGGCGTTCGATGGCCCGACCAACTGGAGCGGAAATGCGACGATCAACGGAGTCGCCCGACAAAATGGAACAGCGACGGTAAACGCCCCTTTGAGCAGTGTCATCAATGCCGACATTTTAGATATGGACGGTGCGGTGAACAACACCACCTGGAATATCAATACCGGATTGGTGATCAATGCCGAACGGATTTCTACCAGTTTGGATAATAGCTTTCATGGCACGATGAATATCGGTAGCGGATTTATGGGTAGGTTGACCATGAATCTGGGCGGCGGAGTTCCTTCACGCTGGATCATGGCCGGTGAAATGAACTTGAGTGGCAATGCTTTTGCGGCATTTCCGATCGATCGAGTGGCAGGCTCAGCCATTCGTGTTACCGGAGACGTGAATGTCAACCATCAAGTCCGCGTGACTGCGGATGCCGAATTTATGGGTGGCAGCAGCCTCAATTTTAACTCCGCCACCTCGCGAATTCAATTCACGGGTGGCACATTGATCCATGGGGGTGCTGGAATCACTGGCAACGGAACGCTGGAAAATGGTGTGGGAGGTTCGATGGTCCTCGGCGATGGCCTGATGCTGGGCGCAGCTGGCTTGAGCAATCGTGGTTTGCTACAAATTGGCGATTCTCCTGGAGTAATTTCGGTGGATCGGTTCGAGAATCTTGCCGCCGGTACTTGGCTGGTCGAGCTTGGCGGGCTATTGGCCGGAACCGAGCATGACCTGATGATCGTCGGAGGTGGGTTGACTTCCTTGGATGGATTTTTGGAAGTCGATCTGATCGATCTCGGTTTGGGTGGAGGAGTCTTCATTCCTGAGATTGGCGATACGTTCACCATTCTGGCTTCATTGGGCGGAGTCAACGGAATGTTTCTGAACAGCCCCATAACGACGTTGGGACCACAACAGTTTCACTGGGATGTGATCTACAATCCGCATGACGTTCAATTGCAGCTGACGGCAATCAGTGTCCCTGAGCCATCAAGTTTACTACTCATTTCAGGCATTGGTCTAGGGTTTCTAATTCGGCGAAGAAGACGAAACCAGACGGGCCAGATGGCCGTCACCTCGAGGTCTGCTGGCGATTCGCATTCAGATATTTTGCATTCGGTTGACTTGGATGCACTGCGAGGATGCGGCTGCTGGCCAGGGGGCTTGAGTTCCAAACTCTTGTGAGTTGACAGAAAACGTTTGCTTGCAGAAGTGATTGCTCTAGTTTGTATCGCGTTCGTATTTCCCTTGCACCCAAGTCGTGCCGACGACGTCTCGTGGGTTGCAGGCAATGGGTTATGGTCTAATTCCGGCAATTGGTCACCCGTGGGTGTGCCGGCAAACTTAGACTCAATCTGGCTTGGCAATTTACCGGGTATTGGCGGCGATTACGATTTGGCACTTTTTGAGTCATTAGTCATTATTAGCTCAACAATAAAGTTTAGCCCCTACAGGAATTTATGACAAATGATGATGGGAATAACTACGACAAAAGCAATTGAATTTGGGCTGATTGACGCCACCGCCGTAAAGTTCGACAATATCGAGACGATGAACGATCACACGGCGAGTATCACGGCTTTGTTGCAGGCCGCTGCTTCGGGCGAGCGGGAGGATGTCGATGCGTTGATGGGGGCCATCTACGACGATATGCACCGGTTGGCGGCGAAACACTTGCGCAGCGAACGAGCTGACCATACTTTACAGCCTACCGCGCTGGTTCACGAGGCTTACCTAAAACTGATCGACCAAAAACAGACTTCCTGGCGGGATCGCAATCATTTCTTTGCCATCGCGGCCCGGGTCATACGACGGATTCTGGTCGATCATGCACGCAGTCGAGGTGCCGTCAAACGAGGAGCGGGTCAAGAGCGAATCCCCTTGGAAGATGTTCAGGCCGCGCCACCCAATGAGAGCGTAAACCTGGTCACTTTGGACGAGGCGTTGGAAGAACTTAACCAATTGGATAGTCGCCAAGCTAAAATCGTCGAACTTCGCTTTTTTGGCGGGATGAGTTTGAATGAGATTGCCGAAACGCTGGAAATTGGTCGTCGCAGCGTTGATCGTCATTGGGCCGCCGCGAAGGCTTGGCTGTTGTTTCGCTTGAGCGACGATCACTCGGAGGATTCAAAGCCGATGGATTCGACCAACGTCACCGGTGATAGGGTTACGGGCGATCGAAGCAGCACAGCGGATGGCGGAGTTGGAGCCGATGAGTGATACGATCGCCCGACGGGTTCATCAGCTGTTGACCGAATCATTGGATCTGTCCGACGAGGAAAAACGGCAATACTTGCAAGCAGCTTGTGGCGCGGACTCCCAACTTGCAAGCCAGCTCGATCACCTATATGCCACACCTCACAATAATCTCGGCGTCATT
>JBGTHU010000220.1:0-2209 GCA_041745975.1 Mariniblastus sp. | reverse complement strand
GCCCGCCTCAATCCGATGGGGTGGCGGCGCGATCGTCGTCATTGTCGCCATTTTCGAGCGGTTTGATCTGGGGGACTCCCTGATCATCGGTTGCCAACTCGGGCAGATGGAACAAGCGCTGTTCATCTTCGATAAAAATCTCGTCCATTTCCAACTCATCAACATCGCGACGCAACAACAGATAAATGGCGGATGCCTGGCACCAAAACAAGCCGTAGATGAAGGCGACGGCTACGGTGCGGGCAAAAGCGATCCACAGCTGAATCAAACCACTTCCCCAATCTCGGGTTAAGGAGTCGTCCATTGTGTTTTCCAATGAAAATCCTTGGATCACATTAATCCGATCCGCTCCCCCCCAAGAAGTTCCCAGAGAAGCGCTCCAAAACGCCACATCAATCACTCCCTCGGTAATCAGTGCGACGATGAACCAGCAAAACCCACCGTACAAAATCGCCAAAAAAACGTAAAACAGATAGTTTAGGGGTCGTTGAAAGGTGTAAGCGTAGGCACGAGTCATGGCATCGAAAGAATTTTGCCCCTCGGCTGCCACGGCTCCGATCATCAATGGCCACCCCAGAGTCAAGCCCAACAAAAACAAGACAACTCCAAAAGAGACCAGCAATACAAAACACCAAACGGCTCCGATCAGCAATACACCTACATCGACTGTCATGATAATTCCCGCAATCATCGCAGGAACACACAGCAAAACAATTCCGAACAATGGCAAACCGATCGCCCCCACTACCGCTAACCATTTTTTGCGGGCAAAGGAAAATGCTTCTTCCATTTTAACCACTTCATTGCGGGCCAACCGAATCAAGCAAATCCGAGCAATCGCCAGTCCAAAAAAAGACCAGACGACGATCGACCAAATATTTCCTGTCAGGAAGTAGGTTTTTTTGGACCATTGGTACCCAGCCGTCACGTCCGTTTCGGAAGATTCTTGATAAATCAACGCACCAAATCGTCGAACCGCCTGCTTGAAAATTAAATGCGGGCCATTAATTCGAATCCCCAAGATTTCGAATCCATTTTCTACCGCAGATTCCCGAAACAGTCCCTTATAGGCACTGGCATTCAATTCGACCGTCTCATTGAACTCGATATCACTGGGGTGAGGCGGTCCAAGAAATAGATTTTGGCTGATTATCCAACCCAATGGATTTAGCAACGTCCCCAGCAACGCAATCGCCAGAATTGCGGGGTTGCAGGCGACAGACAAGGTTCGAAAAATGATCGTCCATGGGCAAAGATCGTACCAATCGATTTTTTGTAAGACTACCGGTTGTTGGCTCATAAGATTGCAAATATCATCCGTTTTCCCAGGAAATTGTTAAGCGGATTATAAAACAAATTCGTTCAGGCGATAGATGGCAGCCGCTGGAGGCTATCTGCAGAAGGGGGCAGACCCTCTCCGGCGAGTCCAAATACCTCGATAAATCGCTCGCCTCCAAAGGGTCAGACCCCTTTTTCAGATAGTCGCTAATCATCCAAGGGGTGTTTTTCGTTTGCCATCCTTATTTTGGCCGTCGTCGTCTTAAATCGTGGCATCAACGCACTCGCCAAAAACACGACGGCTATCCCCAGTGTGCACGAAGGGATGGCCTGGATTAGCACCAGATTCAATTTATCCGAAGGCCCGTAAGTCGCGGCTGAAAGAGCCAGCATGGGATTCAAGATGGGGGGCAGCGTCATGGCGATAGCAAACAGAATGACACCCAGCCGAAAGAGTAGCGTCGATTCGATTGAATCACGCCGAAAGATCAAAATTAAGAAAATTGCCGACAGCAAAACGACATAGATATAGTTGCCACCACCCGTGATACTTTGCATCATCAACTGTAACAGGAATTCAGGATCTCGATACATTTAACTTGATTAACTCCGATTCATGGAGGGAAGGAACAGGCGAGATCTACCGATATTTTAGTTAGGCAGCTCTTCCCCTATTTCTTTGTGCCGATTTTGCCAATTTTGTTTTATAGAGCGTGAATAATTAAAGAGACTGACCGCTATGCAACCAGACGAACTCCTACCTATTGAAATGTAAGTCTAAATCGACTTCCATCCGAATTGAATCAGTACATCCAATCAATAAAACATGCCTATTCATAACCCAGTTCTTTCGTCCAACCATCAAGAATATCCATTGCTGGTTCAATCTGTGATTGGTAATTCTTCCAGCGGCTTACACGATCAGCGTTAA
>JBGTHU010000219.1:0-3260 GCA_041745975.1 Mariniblastus sp. | reverse complement strand
GGTCGCGGTTCGTTTCGGGTGGTCAGATACAGCTCAGCCCAATTTGATCAATTCCGCCGGTTTGCCCGCCTCCCCATTTCGTACTGATGATTTTCCGCTAAGCTCCCAAGGTGTTTATTTTTGAGCAAGGGATCTGATTTTGTTAAATTGGGATACCAATCCAACGAATCCAACCAATCCCATCGGCAAAAACAAGCCATATTTTAAGAAATCAGAAATTTGATTTGCCAAAACGAACATTAAATGATTAAAATGTCGAAAGTAGGATTGTTTTTAATCATTTGGGGCCCATTCAAATTTGTGGTTGTTATTCGTTATGTTACCTGAAACTTCCCCTTCGCAAGATCTACCCCCTTCCCAATCACCCCCTTCCCAATCACCCCCTTCCCAATCACCTCCTTCCCAATCACTTCCCCTCGAAATGGAAAACTCCCAAACTGAAACTTCTTCCCTGGCCGCCGAATCAATTGAGGAAGCAACAGGATCAACCGATTCGTCACCTTTGCGAAAAATTGAAATTGGATCTCAACGGGATGCGGCCGCTAAACTTGCTCAACCGAAGGTGATCCAAGAAGCGCGTGCCAATCCCTTAAATCTGAATATGGATACGGTTGACGTTGTCGCCGAGCCGGAAATGGAAATTAGATCGTTAGCTGGATTAGGCGAGGATTTGGAGGCTGAAATCGAAGCCGCTTTGGCTAACGTCTCTATGGATCAGGTAATCGAAACAAGCGAGGCCGCAGGGGTCGAGTTGGAACCGAACACACGAGTCAAAGCAGTCGTCACAAAAATCCACAATGATTCCGTTTTCTTCAAGCTCAACGGTCAATTTGAAGGGATCGCTAGTCATCAACAGTTCAAGGTTGATCCATCCGAAGGGGACTTGATCGAGGTAATTGTCCGGGGGCTCAACAAAGAAGACAATCTGTATGATCTGGCGGTACCCGGAGCGACCGTTGGCACGGCGGAGTGGGAGACCATTGCAGAAGGCAATATTGTCGATGCTCGAGTTACGGGTTCAAATACGGGTGGTTTGGAAGTTGCTGTCAATAACCTCAAAGGGTTTATCCCGGCCAGCCAAATTGATATTGCCCGAGTCGAAGATTTTTCCCAGTTCGTAAATCAAAAGTTCCCTTGCGTCGTGGTAGAAGTCAATCCAGAAAAACGAAAGTTGGTTCTCAGCCGCCGCGCGATTCTGGAACGAGAACAAGAGGAAAAACGAAAACTGCTCCTGCAAGAATTGGAGCCAGGCCAACTACGCGAGGGAATCGTGACGCGGTTGATGGATTTCGGTGCGTTCGTTGACTTAGGCGGTTTGGAAGGATTGATTCATGTCAGTAAATTGGCTTGGACTCGTGTCCGCCATCCAAAAGAAGTCGTCAAGGTTGGTGAGCGAGTCAATGTAAAGGTCGAAAAAGTTACTGAAGGCGGAAGTCGTATTTCATTGTCATTGCGAGATACGGTGGAACATCCTTGGAAGTCCGTTTCTGGGAAGTTGCGAGTCGATGATGTGGTCACTGGCAAGGTCACACGCACTATGGACTTTGGGGCCTTTGTCGAACTAACACCCGGTATCGAAGGCTTGGTACATATCTCGGAACTCTCCTATAAGCGAGTACCCTCGGTGGCGGCAGTGGTTAAAGAAGGGGATAAAATCGAAGTCAAAATATTGTCGATTGATACCGAAACACAGAAAATTTCCCTCTCGCATAAGGCTTGCTTGGAGGCCCCTCAACCGAAAGATGCTCCCGCCAAAGTAGATGAGACTCCCGAACCACCTCGCCCCTTGGCGGTGCCGTCTTGCAATGAGCCTCTCAAAGGGGGCCGCGACCGCGATTCAGGTGGCGGAAATGTAGGGTTGAACTGGTAATCCGACTGCAATCAACCATATTACATGCTTTGGCAATCTTTTTTTCGCAAGCTGATGTTTTTGCTTCCCCCTGAAACGGCCCACTATGCGGCGATGGGAATGTTTAACTTGGCTGCAGGCCTGCCAACCGCCAGATTAATCCGGGCTCGCTATCGCGTGGTCGATCCCCGTTTGCAACAACAGGTTGCCGGATTGGAATTCGCCAATCCGGTCGGCTTGGCAGCAGGTTTTGACAAAGATGGACGCTGGTTTCGGCAATTATCATTGCTGGGGTTCGGTCACTTGGAAATCGGCACGCTTACCGGATCTGCTCAACCGGGTAACGATCGCCCACGTCTCTTTCGACTCCCCGCGGATTCGGCCATCATTAATCGGATGGGATTCAATAACGGGGGTGCGGATTCTGCCGCCAAAAAATTGGCCCAATTGCATGCCGCTGATCCTTGCCATCGTGATTTTCGATTGGGAATCAATATCGGGAAAAGCAAAATTGTTCCGCTGGAGGAGGCTGCGACCGATTATCGATTCAGCTTCGATCGATTGTTTTCCTTTGCCGATTACTTTACGGTCAACGTCAGTTCTCCCAATACTGCCGGATTGCGACAGTTGCAAAATCGCCAGCAATTGCAAGAGTTGTTGATGAGTCTGATGGAGTTAAATCTTCAATTGGCTGCCGATCATCAAGTCAACCCCAAACCGATCTTCTTAAAGATCGCACCGGATCTAACGAACGATCAATTGGATGATATCGTCGCAATCGCCACGAATTTGAAACTACCGGGAGTCATCGCGACCAACACAACCACCGATCGAAAAAATTTAAAAACTGATACGACGGCAGTCGAACGGATGGGAGCCGGTGGATTATCGGGCCGGCCGCTGACCCTCCGTAGTCGCCAGGTCGTTCGCCATCTCTACCAGCAATTGCCTCCCACAACGGCGGTGATTGGCGTTGGCGGCATCATGAATCCGGAAGATGCCTGGCAGATGATTTTGGCAGGCGCCCAATTGATCCAGCTGTACACCGGCTTTGTTTATGCCGGGCCGCCGATTGTGGCCAACATCAATCGCTACTTGCTAACCCAAGTCGAACAACATGGTCTGCAACACATCAGCCAAGCCATCGGCATGGACAATTGACCTTGAGGGCAATGAACCTCGGACAATTCATTACCAATCGATTATTTTCAACCGACATTTCATGAACACCATCCAACCTTTCAAGCAATCCAGATGACAACCCCTCAATCCGAATCACGTTTCCTATTTGTCGTTTGCCAACAAGGGGCCGAACAGGCTGTCAAGCATGAGTTATCGGTGAATCATCCCGAGCTTAATTTCGCATTTTCCAGGCCCGGTTTTTTAACATTTAAACTGATTCAAACTGAAA
>JBGTHU010000218.1:0-5987 GCA_041745975.1 Mariniblastus sp. | reverse complement strand
GGTGGGGTACAGCTGGACCCTTGGGGTGTGGCTGAACAATCCGAGGTGGTTCCGGAACTGAATCAGTTGGCCGCAAATCTGCCCACCAATCATGACCGATGGTGGTGGAACGCTAGGTAACCGATTCGTCCAGGTTCAATTTTTGATTTTTAAGCTGAATCCCTCATCCATGAGACTGGAAAATCGTTTGGCGGAAGCTACAATGTTTGAGGGGCAATATTTTTATTTCGGAGTTAAAAGCTAATGAGGCTAAAGAACCCACAATTTAACAAGTTTACGTTAACCGCCATGTTAGCGGTAACCCTGATATCTTCATCACCACTCCTTGCCCAGTTCGGGGGTGGTGGTTTTGGAGGGGGTGGTCCATTCGGGGGTGGTGGCTTTGGTAGTGCAGTGGGCGGTGTTAAGATCGATCCCAGTGGTGCAATCGCCGATTCTCGTGTGGTAATTGATAATAATCTGCGTCAGCAGGTCGAAACGCAATTCAATCAGCTTTTCCAACAACAGGGTGACTTGAATCAAGCTGCCCAACTGCGAGTCATTTCGTTGAAGCAATTGGAAGCGATGTTAACTAAAATCGCCGCTGATGGCCACCCGATTCCTCAAGAAGTGGCTTACATGGCTGGTCTGCAACGCATCGAATTCGTGATGCTGTCCCCTGAAAACAACGATCTGTTGATTGCCGGACCCGCCGAACCGTGGACACTTAATCAGCGGGGTGAAGTCGTCGGTGTCAATTCCGGCACTCCCGTGATCCACTTGGAAGATTTCTTGGCCGCCATGCGCTCAAGCGAAGATTCTCGAACGGGTAACGGAATCTCCATTTCCATTGATCCCACCGAAGAAGGGGTTCGTAACTATCAACAGTTGATCAACTCGATCAAGTCGCAGAACATTCCCCTGCAACCTGGTCACAAAGCTGCCTTGCAACAAGCGATGGGTAACCACACGATCAGCCTGACAGGTGTTCCCGCCGATAGTCGATTTGCTCAAGTGTTGGTGGCTGCCGACTATTTGATGAAACGACTTTCCATGGGATTCGAGGCGGCACCGATTGCCGACATGCCCAGCGTTTTGGAGATGGCATCCCAACGACGAAACGGTATTGGCAACGCCGCCCCTCGATTTTGGATGGAATGCAACTACGACCCAATCGCCAAAAGCGATGACGGCTCGATTTGGCAAATCCGAGGTCAAGGAGTCAAGACATTGACCGAAGAAAGCTTCTTCGATTCTCAAGGCCAGCGAACCCAAACGGGCAAAGCCCATCCGTTGGCCTCCAAATGGGCCGAAACGATGACGGCTCGGTTTGATGAACTGTCCCGCGCCGAACCGGTTTTCCGCGAGTTGCGGAATGCGATGGACATGACGGTAATCGCCGCCTTGATCGCCCGAGAAGGACTGTTGGAAAAAGTTAATTTGGAGTTGCCCGTCATTGGTGGCAGCTCGCCGGTGGCCAACTTGCCTCGCTGGAATGTGCCTCGCCATGTTCCCACTCAATGCAATTTTGTACGTATGCTCGGATCGGCTCGGTCGGCATGGTTGATTTCCGCTTCCGGTGGGGTACAGCTGGACCCTTGGGGTGTGGCTGAACAATCCGAGGTGGTTCCGGAACTGAATCAGTTGGCCGCAAATCTGCCCACCAATCATGACCGATGGTGGTGGAACGCTAGGTAGTTCTAGATAGTTCTAGGGCTACCCATTGCAAAAAAATTCGTAGCCGTTCACGGATATTTATCGCCTCACAAAATTTTCGAATTTTGTCGGGAGGTCGTGAACGGGTACCATTATTCTAATGCTTGGCTGCTCGTTTGTCTCGCGAGCAACAATTCCTTGACACGGGCGTTACCCAACATCGATTCAAGTTGAAGATAAGGGCGAATTCCGATTACCTTCAATTTAATAACTTCTTGTAACTGCCCCAGTTCGAGACACGATAGGCATCCCAATTTATCATTCCATACCGCTTTACAGCGACGGCAGTGCCGGGGTAACGTCCAATGTTGTCCGTCGACGAAACCGGATGGAATGGATTCGGCATGAAATGGAATACGGTGCACAATAGCGGCTTCAATTCCGCGACTCAGATCCGCCAGATCGCGGATTACAGGTAGTGCCTGGTTTTTTAATTTGGTTGAATCATTTTGTTGCATCGAGACTAGATTGGAAATCTTTTTTCGAACCGTAGAAATTACTTTTTGCAACAATTCCAATTGCTGATTGCTGTATTTAGTAACGGACCAAATGGTTGCCCAGACCGTTGAAAACTCCCCAAACAAGCATCGCAATTTTTGTTTGGCAGCTTGATCGGTTAATTCTTGGAACAATTGAATGAGATCCAATTCAGAGTTTCCCGCTGCTTCTGAAACTTCGAAATTATTTAATTGGCTGGCATTGTCCCGATCCCGTTGGTGATAACGAGCGGATTCGAGGTATTGGCCTCGAGTCATCTGCAACCAATCGAAGTTGATATCATTCGACAGAAAACCAAAGCAACCGGCGGCGATGCCCGAGAGAGAACTGTCGTCAGTTGGTTGGCGTCCCCGAATATTATTCGCCGGGGAAGCTACTTTGGTAGCCACATTGGCGGGGCAATTGGCGCATGCTCGATTGACGGTCTCCCATCCGCCTGCGGTGTAGCAAACTTCAGTTTGTGAAAACCCGAGAGCGGCCGCTGGGAAATCGATGTGGGCATCGGGATGAATTGCGACTCCCTCAACGACACGATCTTCTATACGAGCCAGGGATAATTCTCGAAACGATCGTAGCTGACGAAAACTCGATTCGACAAATCGAACCTCCGACAACTCTCTCAATTCGCACGGTTGCTCCAAAGCCCAACGGACAAATATGGGAGTCGGGCCTTGAATTGCGGCGTATCGCTTCATGAAATTGATCAGTGGATTAGTGTCGGAAATGTCGATTTCCGGTAACGACCATCGGCAATTTATATTGATTGCAGGCGGCAATCACTTCGTCGTCTTTGACACTGCCACCGGGCTGTATAATTGCGGCAACACCGGCTTGTGCCGCCAACTCGATCGAATCGGGAAACGGGAAGAATGCATCGGACGCCAGAATCGAGCCTTGCACTCTTTCAGCAGCCTTTTCCAAGGCGATTTTGACCGAATCAACTCGGCTCATCTGGCCAGCCCCCACTCCAATCAAACTTTGTTGGCGAGAAACCGTGATTGCGTTGGATTTTACGAAACGTACCAAATGCCAACCGAAGTTCAACTCGTTCCAGAGTTGTTCGTTAGGTTGGGATTCGGTTGGCACGCTCCAATCTTGTCGATCATCGATTTGGTTATCAGCTTGTTGCACCAGCACGCCCCCCAACAGATAACGGTACTCCCAGGAAGCTCGCGCGGGTGCCAAGTTTCCAACCTTGATTAACCGGACATTTTTTTTCCATTTGGGGATGGTGGTCAAAATCTGTTCCGCCTGACTGGAGAATTCCGGCGCGACAATAGCTTCGATAAAAAAATCTCCGGTTGCCAAGAATTTCGCCATATCCGGCGACACCTCGCGATTCACTCCGATCACTCCACCAAAGGCACTGACAGGATCTCCTGCAAGTGCTTTATCGGTGGCTTCGGCGATACTGGTTCCCAGAGCAGCCCCGCAAGGGTTATTGTGCTTGATTACGGCACAGGCCGGATGGTCAAATGATCGCACGATCGCCAAGGCGCTATCTAGGTCCAGCAAATTGTTGTAGGAAAGTGGCTTTCCATTGAGTTGTCGGGCATTGATCAAATTCGCATCGCGGCAAGTGGAATCCGAATAAACTGCCGCTGCTTGGTGGCTGTTTTCGCCATAACGCAGGTTCATTTTTCGGTCATAACTCAACTGCAACACAGCGGGAAATGTCTCCCCTTCTTGCTGAACCGTGAAATACTCGGCGATCGTCCGATCGTAATCCGCCGTGTGCTGAAACGCCTGGGCCATTAATTGGCGGCGAGTCGCAGGGGTTGTATTCCGTTCAAGGCGTATCTCTTCCAGTACCTTACTGTACTGACTGGGGTCGGAAACAACCGTAACAAAATCGCTGTTCTTGGCGGCTGCCCGAATCAGGCTGGGACCGCCGATATCAATTTGCTCGATGGCCTCTTCCACCAAAATTCCCGGACGATTAACGGTGGCGGCAAAAGGATATAAATTGACCACCACCAGCTCGAAGGGGCTTATCTGATGTTGCTCCAATATCTGCAGGTCGTCGCTCCGATTCCGGCGAGCCAAAATACCGGCGAAAATATTTGGATGTAACGTTTTGACTCGACCGTCCAAGATCTCAGGGAAACGAGTGCATTCGAAAATATCGATAACATGAATTCCAAAACTCTCCAAGTGACGTCGAGTACCGCCGGTGCTGACAATTTCAATCCCGTGAGAGATGAGGCCTTTGGCAAAATCAACGATTCCCAGTTTATTGCTAACGCTAATTAAAGCTCTTTGGATAATGGGGGATTCCATGAGAATTTAAATTAGTCCCATTCAAGATTACAAAATGAAAGTCAATATGATCAAAGTGTGATGGTCGCCGCTAGCGAATGGCGGGATTATAACAGCTATTTGTCCTGAGGCCAGGGCAGTGCAAAGGTCAGATTTTCACAGCGCGGAAAATAAACAGCGGCAGACAAAAATCTAAGAATAAATGGCCGCGACGCGACATTACGCGGCTAATTCGGCAGCGGAAAATTCTCAACTGTCGCTCGATTTAACATCGCTTCAAAATCCAATTCCGTCAAGACGGGTATCTTTAGGTACTGAGCCTTGGTCAACTTACTGCCAGCCTTTTCACCCGCGATCAAGTAACTTGTATTTTTGGAAACACTGGAGGATGTTTTGCCACCATGTTGCTGGATTAATCTCTCGATTTCGTCTCGACTGAATTTGGACAAAACCCCCGTCACCACCAACGTCATGCCCGACAATTGTTCGCCCAAACGCTCAGCGCCGATGCGATTGATATCGCACTTCAGGCCCAGCGATCTCAGATCATCGAGCGTCTCTTTTCCATCGGAGCTATTCATGAACGAGCAAACGCTTTCAGCGATGATGGTGCCAACTTCATCGACCTTGCTCAATTCTTCCTGACCAGCTTGCTGCAATCGATCCATCGATTCGTAGTGCCGGGCCAAGATGTTGGCCACGGTGATTCCCACATGCCGAATCGATAAAGCATTTAACAACCGAGCCATACCGCGCTGCTTGCTGGCTTCGATTGCAGCTAACAACTTTTCCGCTGACTTCATTCCCATTCGTTCAAATTTCAGCAGTTGATCGATTTCGATTCGATACAAATCACCGAAATTTTTCACTAAGCCACTGGCAACCAATTGATCGACGATCTTTTCTCCCATCCCCTCGATATCCATTGCATCGCGTGACGCGAAGTAGCGAATTTTTTCTTTCAGTTGGGCCGGGCAAGCAAACTGATTGGGGCATCGAATATAGACCCCTCCTTCGTCTTTAACCAATGCGGTTCCGCAAGCAGGGCACTGTGGGGGAAATTGAAAAATAGCTGGTTCGACCGCACCGCGCAGATGTTTTTCCACTCGGACGATGCGGGGAATAATTTTACCTGCTTTTTCAACTACAACCTGATCGCCGACACGTACGTCCTTACGAGAGATTTCGTCTGCGTTGTGTAGACTGGCGCGACTGACGGTGGTGCCCGCCAGTTCCACTGGATCTAGGTTGGCAACGGGAGTAATGGCACCGGTCTTACCAACTTGCACCTCGATTGATTCGACTCGTGTCACCGCTTCGTATTTTTCCCATTTGTAAGCGATCAACCAACGGGGACTTTTCGAACGAGCCCCCAGTTCATCCCGCAGTACGAATTGATTGAGCTTGATCACCAGTCCATCGACTTCGAAATCAAGTTCATGCAGGCGATTGATCAACACTTCGCAGTGCAAGGCGGCGGCATCGATCGAGGGGAATGCTTCCACCAAGGGTGTCGGAGGTAATCCATAGCCAGC
>JBGTHU010000217.1:0-2799 GCA_041745975.1 Mariniblastus sp. | reverse complement strand
CTGCGCCGAATTAACTCAACAACCCGGCAAAGCGGCGCGGTTTTATCATCGAATTCTCGAAAAAAATACGATCTCAATTCATCGTTGGTTAGCCTTGTCCGGACTCAGCCGAACATGGATTGAGCGAGGGAATCGCTCTGAGGCACTTCGAATTCTTCTTGATCTGTACCTAGAAAGTCTGTTAGAAACGGGTCGAATGCCCGATGAAATCGCGACTCAAATATTTTTCCAGACGGGGGCCGCGCTGCAAGACATTACGCTTCAAAACTATCACTATGATATTACTCAATTCGATGGTATTGCCTTTCAGAGTATTGCACCTCGAGTCGAAGACGTTTTCCCCTTGTTTGACGTCGATCAAGGGGCTGAATCTTCCAACCGTCGAGATGTGCTGGCTCCGCCAAAGGCTGGACTGGAAACTCCAAATATTCAAGTGTTGCAGCGCCCCAGCATCCAGATTGATCTGATGGTCTTGAGCATCGAAACTCCTTTGGCAGCCATGCCTGATTTGATTGGATTGTTAGTTAAAGCCTGCGATTTGGAGTTGCATGGTAGTCCCCGCGCAAAAGCAGCATTAGCGGGGCGTATCAAACAAATAAATGCTGAAGCAGTTCAAGCGAGTTTGTTATTGGATGCGTTGTTGTTACCCTTGAATCTCTATTGGTTCCAACAGGAGAACACCATCCAGATCTACTCGCTGGCTGATCAGGGAGAGCAAATCCCCGAGTTCAAACGTTATTTTCCAACAGCGATGGAGCGATTTTATCGTCGTTTAAATATCCGGTTTCCGGGTGACCCTCGCGCATTCATTGGTCTGCTTTCTCGCGGCAACCTTAAATTTATTCAAAATGATTTAAATCGAGCGGCCGTTCATTATCAAGAGTTGCTGCAAATGAACCCTCGCGGAGAAGATCTGGCGAGGGTGTTCTTCAATATTGGCAAGGTTGAATTGCGATTGGGACGACATCAACAAGCTATCCAGAATTTTTACTTGACCATCGATCAGAGTTATGACAGCGACCTGCAGTCAAGTGCTTATTGGTTGATTGGTCAACTCAAATTAGAGCATCGGCAATTGGAAGACGCTGTCAAGGAGTCCGGCCGCAGCTTGTCTCTCGCTCGCAGTGATCGGCAAAAGCGATTGGCGTCTTTGACGATGGCAAGAGCGTACTTACTTTCCAATCAACCCCTCAGTGCCAACCGAGTCCTCTTTGACAACCGACGGGTTTTCATCGGCAGTGAGGGAGAGGCCGCAGCTGCAGTGCTTGGCAGCTATGCTCGCTACGTTGCCATGACCGATCTCAACAACCTCGACTCGGAACGATACCGGCTGCTTTCGGCAGTCGCAGAAGCGAAGGATGATCAGTTTGAAAATTTTTTGGATGTTTATCTTGCTGGTCGAGCGTGGATGGAACTTGGATTTTTTGATCAAGCCATCGAAAAACTAAAATTAGCCATCGACAGTACCACCATCGCTGCATGGCGTCGACAATTTCTTTTTGAATTGGGAGTTTTATTAAATCGATCCAATAAAATCGATGAAGCCGTGGCGGTATATGAATTCTTGATCGATCACGAAAATGATCATTGGCAGGTTCCAAGTGCAATGAAATTAGCTCAGATTTATCTGAATACCAAACGATTTGATGATTGCATCTCAATCTGCCTAAAAACATTGCAACTCGAACTAAACGAAACCGACGCCCAAGAATTACTAACAATGATGGGCCGCTCTTACCGGGAAACAGGTAAGCATCACTCAGCAGCACTATGTTTTGCTGGCATTATACCCAAGTTATCTGCCCTCGACCAATGATGCAAAACGTTGAGGAATGTTTACATCCATTCGGTGAACAACCAGAACGATCAAACCATGACATTTCACTCGCCCCAAGCTGAGACTGTGACCGGTACTCGGCATTTGCTCCGGCAGCATAATGAGTCCAGTCTTCAGCCTTCTCAAAACCGAAAGTTTACATCTCGATTTGGTTCCCGCCTTATCGAACTGAATAAAGAACTATCGGAACAGACCAGAGTGATCTTCTGCCTTTGTCTATTCAGTATTTCGATAACCCACGGTCCCGATGCCTGGTGTCAATCGAATTCGAATTCAGCGGAGATCGATCAGAAATCACTGGATCACATTAAAAATTTGTCACTTGAATCGATTGATAAAACGGTATCTCGATCACCCGGTCAAACGGAAGAGGATCGATCGAAACGGTCCCTCCAGATTACCTCGGAAGATCGTACCCGAGATTTAAGAGTTCGAGGAATCGAGCAACGGATCGACATTTTAAAAGACCTTATCGCTCGCCAGGCGGCGGCCGAAGAGGCTCGCTTGGCCGCGGAAAAATACGATAAAAAAACGCCTGAATTGCTGTTGAATCCGGACCAACCGCAGAATTCCCAACCACACCAGACGACCGATACGAATTCTGATTTGACTTTGATTTCCGAAAAATTGGGTGCGCAATCGGATACCCTGAAAGCACCTGCAGGCACTGAAAACTTGCCTTCACCATCTGAACAATCCACCCAGGAGAATCCGCTTAAGCAAAAGGACAGCACGATTCAATCGGAGGGCAATTCCAAAAACGCATCTCCAATCGAATCGAATGATTGGACAGGCATTCCATTGACATCGTCCCCCATTAATTCCCTGGAACTTGCCAACAGTCTCTTCCGCAGCGGTCACTATTCACAAGCACTCAAGAGTTACCAAGATCTTCTGGATCGCGCCCCTGAACAGATCGACACGGCATGGTTGAAGTTGCTTGCAGCGAATTGTTTTCGCGT
>JBGTHU010000216.1:0-3301 GCA_041745975.1 Mariniblastus sp. | reverse complement strand
AGCAATCTGAAATCGATTTCCTTCGTCTGTCTTAATTCGAGTCACAATCAAATCGTTTTTCTTAGAAAGTTCGGAGATCATTTCCTTTTCGTTCAACAGCATCTTGGCTTGAGAAAATCCGTAGTGGCGGACTGCCTGAGGGTTTTCCGGGGAACCAATAAATCGCTCCGAAAAATCCAGCCGAGTCTTCACCTCGATAGGAAAAGATTGAACTTGCGTTTGAGGCATCTCGTTCCTCGGTTCTTTTTCTTGTTTCTTCTCTTCAGAAGTATCATCGTAATATTCAACGATTACTTCGCCACTGTATTCGATGCGAAATTCATTCTGAAAAATTCTGGCCTTGTCATAGACAATTTCAATGTTGATCGCCTCTTTGTCGTCTTGAGCGACGACGATCGCAGGCGCGATGCCGATTGCCAAAACAACGAAAACGGTCAGTGAGTTAAGGGCGTTACAATGAATTGAAGGCATGGGAATCCCAAGGCAGAGTTAAAAATTAGGTTTCGATCAAAGTTGGATTCGTGTCGGTTGGGGCAGCGGGGGAAATTTTAAAACAAAAACACCGCCGCTTAAACTCAGAATCGGTGGAGTAGTTCCAAAACTCGGCAAAAAAGTTGATTTCTTTCGGTCGCTCGCCTCAAAACACACGTGTTGATGAAATTGATTACTATTTTTGTATTTGTTAGTCTGATCGACTTGATTTCATTTGTGGAACCAGCGAGCCCAGGGCAGCCGTTAACTTTTTCCAAAGCCGGTGATTAAATGCTAGCGAAAGACCAGATTAGAATCGAAATGATGCGTTTTGAATCTTTTTAGGTTGAAAGAATGAACCTGGCGCAGTAATTGCACTTCCAATCCCCAGAGACAGAACAATCCCACTGACTCGAGTCTAAGTCAGAGAGGTGGAAAACTGATGTCTCCTAAAAATCGTTAGAAACAGCTGGATTTTTCGGTTATTTTAAATTACACAGAACAAAAGGGGTTGTTTACAAGTACTACCAAGCGTACACCGACAACCAATTGAACAATTGTTCAATTTTGAGACAGTTTTAACGCGGACTATTGGATCAGGAGGATCAAGACGGAACTTATTTCAATTTAATGCCATCAAAGACATGACACTTTGGCGGAAGGTGAGGAAAAAAATGCATATCGATTACCATTCAAGCTCAATCAGACAACTAAGAGACCAACAAACACGGTTTTTGCCGCGTGAAAAACGCCTCGAACAGATCGAGAATGCAGAGCGTTTCTTAAATGAGGTGCACCCCGAGCGTAATTACAACTACGAGTTCGTCTGTTTTCGAATTACAGGGTTCCGGCCCCAAAACGCACTGATCGAAAAGATTAATGGTACCGACTTACAGAGTGATCTGATCAGTTTCATCGAGGATCTATCGGAATCGGTAGATTTAGTTGCAAATGAAATGGGCCAACCGGTTTACACCGTCGAAGAATTGAGCAAACAGTTCAATGTGTCCACCAAAACCATATCTCGATGGCGCCAGCAGGGTTTAGTCAGTCGCAAGTTGATCTTTGAAGGCGGCAGAAAGCGTGTTGGATTTCTTAACTCTAGCGTCGATCGGTTTGTCAAAAACAATCGTGAAAAAGTTCGACGAGGCGAACAGTTCAGTCAATTGACGGACGAGGACCGCAAGGAGATTATCGAAAAGGCCAGACGGTTGGCTCAAATTGGTAGTTGCCCGGCGGAGATTACTCGCAACATTGCCGATACCGTCAACCGCAGTGTGGAAACCGTCCGCTATACAATCAAGCGATTTGATAAACAAAATCCCGAAATTGCGATTTTCCCCAACCCTAACGGGCCATTGAATCTGGAAATGAAGGAGCGGATTTACGCTGACTTCATTTCGGGCAAATCGGTGGAGACGATTGCTAAGCGATATGTCAGAACCCGTACCACGATTTATAAAGTCATCAATGAAGTTCGGGCTCGCAATATCATGGAATTGCCATTGGATTACATGGATAGTCCCGAGTTTCGTCGCAAATCGGCTGAGAAAAAGATTGTCTTGACAGAAATGCCAGCGTCCGATGGGAGCACGCGTCAGCCCAAAGCACCTGCAGGATTGCCTCGTTACTTGGCTGCCATGTACGACACCCCGCTGCTGACTCGGGAACAAGAGCAGTATATGTTCCGAAAATACAATTATCTCAAATTCAAAGCCTCTCGCATTCGCGATGAATTGAGTCAAGGTACCCCTAAAGCAACCTTGATGGACGAAATCGAGCGGTTTTACGAGCAAGCGGTCAAGACCAAGAATGCCATCGTTAAAGCAAATTTAAGATTAGTGATCTCGATTGCCAAGCGGCATGTGGTGGCCTCCGAAGATTTCTTTCAATTGGTCAGCGATGGCAATATGTCATTAATTCGGGCGGTCGAGAAATTCGATTATAGCCGCGGCAATAAATTCAGCACTTACGCCAGTTGGGCCATTATGAAGAATTTCGCCAGAACAATCCCCGGCGAATTCAAACAGCGAGATCGATTTCGCCCATCCCCCGAGGAGCTCTTCGCTGCTCAGCCCGACCAACGCTCTGACCGCTATTCGCAAGAAACGGAACAAGAGAGACGGTCGGAACAAGTCAATCGAATCCTCGAACGGCTGGACGAACGGGAGCAACAGATTATCGTCAGTCGGTTTGGCTTGGATCGCGGCACCGAACCGTTGACTTTAAAAGAAGTTGGCGAAAAAATGGGCGTTACCAAAGAACGCGTACGGCAAATCCAAACCCGGGCGCTGGTCAAACTGAGGGAAGCTGCCATGGCCGAGAATATCGAGCTGTCGGATGGGTTGTGGGACGATGTTACTGGCGAAATCGAGTGAATACCTGCCCTACTAGCTATTTCAAATGTTTAGCAAACGCCTTGGCGAACGCGAGCGCGAACCCCAATGTTTTTTGAACATCGGGGGCTCGCGGATCGCTGTCCGATTGGATCGTAATCGAAGACGGAAAGATTCAAAACTACCAAGTCGTCACGCCGACCGCTTGGAATATTGGCCCGCAAGATGCCCAAAGCGTCCACGGTCCGATGGAACAGTCGTTTATCGGCACCGCGATCACCGAACCGACCGACCCTGTGGAGATGGGGATCTTGGCCCGGTCGTTTGATTCTTGTCTGGTTTGCACTGTACACGCCTACGATGGAAAAACCGGCCGCGAGTTGTCTCGATTCCAAATCGGTGAGTTGGGTTAAATCAAACATGGGCGAAACATGGAATCTATAGGGATGTCATCGAGTCAGCGGCCACCGATCGAAACGTTGGTGATCGGCTGC
>JBGTHU010000215.1:0-4496 GCA_041745975.1 Mariniblastus sp. | reverse complement strand
ACGATTCCGGCTTGCGTGGCCTGTTTTTGTTGTTGCGGTTTACCTTGCTGGCTGCGATTGTGCCGATCATCGAGGAATTGGCGCTACGAGGATGGTTGGTTCGCTGGTTGGAAAATCCGCATTGGGAAGAAGTCAACTTGAAGTTTCTTTCCTGGAGAGCAATTGTCGCCCCTTCGATCTATGGAGTGCTCACCCATCCCAGCGAAGCGATTGCTGCGATTGTTTGGTTCGGCTTGGTCAGTTGGCTGATGGTGCGTACCGGTTCGCTATGGGAATGCGTTATGGCTCACGCAGTAACCAATCTGTTGTTGGGGCTCTATGTCGTGCAGTTCGCCGCTTGGCATCTGTGGTAAGCATTGTCGGCAGCGTTACCTCTAAACGATCTCTCTAAGTTTGGTTTACCAATTGGGAAAAAGTTGGCTCAAGTCGATTTCGCCAAAATCAGAATCAATTTCCAATTCATCGACCGTTCGCGACGAATGTTCGGTTAAAACCGCTCGATACGTTAAGTAGTCGGCGATTAAATCACAAGGTGTCATCGTTCCAGCATTGGCGTGCGCTTGATCACGGATCAGTAAACAGTTATCTCGAATGGTAAGCGCAGATCGGCAGCCCGCTAATTGAATTTTGCACCAGGTCGCCTCTTTGTCATAGTCCAATTCGAGTCCGGCAATTGATTGGTCTTCAATCGTATCGATCAACAATTCGATATCGACCGAGCCCTGGCGAGCCACCATCAATTCAGTAAATCGGTTTGCGAAGACTTGCGAAAATTTAGCATGAGCCAGAAAATCAGGGCTTTGGATTTCCGTCAACCGATATTGCCACAGCGATAGGGAAGGATCAATCGGATCGAAATCGACCTCGATATGGAAATGGAATAAAGGAGTTTGAATTTCTCCCAAGCCATCCAACGAGTGGTGGAATTGAAGTTCTCGGCGGCGGAATTGAAAGTGCTGACGTAGATCTTTATGAATTTGATCAAGCTCTTGGTCAATCAAGGGGGATGCCAATTGATGCAAAAATTCTTGCTCGTGGTAGCCAATCTTTTGAGGTATCGAGTGCTGTTTCTGAAATCCAGGCAATTGCTTCAGGGGGACTTTCCGCATTCCGGAAAAACCAAAGGGTCGACTGGCTTGAGTTGATTTTGCTTTCATCGTGATGTATCCTGCAACCACGTCCAAAGGTAAACGGAACCGTGCAAGGGAAAAAAGGAAGATCGGGTTCCCGCCGAGACTTTTGATGGCGAATGAAGTATGTTATGTGATTAGATTAGTTTAGCAATCGCATGACTTTGTTACAGGCCACCATCGTTTTTATTCGCCATCGATTTAGTACCATGAGAAATGTTCATTCCATTGGGTTCGGCATAAAAAGGGTTCGGAACCTCTCCAGCGAGACGGTAGAGACAGCAAATAACCAGGAAATGAATTCGGCTTCAAAAGGCCAGACCCTTTTTCAAAAGGAGCATCCCTCTGCTCAATCGGAGATTAGGTCAAAGATTAGTTCAGAGTTCGATACGGAAAGGGAACTGGCAAGCGAACTGGCAAGGTTGCTGGCCGAACAGAACAAAAAAATCGTGCTGGCAGAAAGTTGCACTGGAGGGATGGCCGCGGCGCTGCTTACCCAAGTACCCGGGATCTCTCAATATTTCTGTGGCTCGGCCGTCACCTATCGGGAGGCAACCAAGTCTCAATGGCTGAAGGTCTCCCCCGAACATATGCACGAATTTACGGCTGAATCGATGGAGGCGTCCGATGAAATGGCGGTCAACATTTTAGAAATGACCGAAGAGGCAGACTTTTCCGCCGCCATTACGGGCCACTTAGGCCCTGGAATCGATCCTAAAATTGACGGAATCCTTTTTATATCATTGGCCATTAAGCAACCAGCCAAAAGTCATTGTAAGGTTATTCACCGTTTTAGTGGGGGTTTGTCGGCCAGTGATCGTATACAACGGCAGCTTGAATCCGCTGCCATCATGCTGGAACAATGCATCATGCATTTAATGGAGAACGATCGTACCAATTGAATCGTATCATGGAATGATCGTAATCGGTACTGTTTGGTTGAATTTTTACCAACTTTCGATTGATTTCGCGAAATGCTTGAATTTTCCCGTAGATTCAAATACGATAAGGCGGTTTCAAATTATTGACATTCCATGCTAGTGGTTGGTCAGCGATAAAAATTAGGTTTATCCGTAGTGGAAGTCGTTTGTAACGGAAGTCGTCAAAGACTTTCGGCAGTTTTCGAATGCCTCGTAACTCTTGACGAGTTCCGCTACCATAAAATTGAATACTGACAAACCACTTTTGATGGATTCTGTAGAAATTTTTAGGTTTTATGTTCTCTTTGGCATGCGATAGAAATTAAGGAGTTTTTAGCGTGAGTTATTCAAAAATTGTTTTATGTTTGACTGTGTTTACCATCGGTTGTCTCATTCAGTCACAATCGGAGGCCCACACGGTGTTCAAAAAGTTCATGGATGAAAAGTTCGAAGGAATGAAAGTTACCTGCAATGCCTGTCATTTCGATGGCAAACCGAAAACCGAGCGAAATCCGTTTGGTATGCTCTTCTATCGTGAATTTGCTGATTTGAATTTGACGGATAACTTCAAGGCCAAGCGGGGAGCCGAAAAGAAAGAGTATGAAAATGAGGTGATGCTGCCCGCATTCCAAAAGGCTTATGAAAAAGTCTCCAAAATGACTTACGAAGAAATCATCAAAGAGGGATTGCTCGACGGTATCGACAAGCCCGAAGAAAAAACAAGCTTCGTTCCGATGTTGATGGCCCCCAATTCACCGCTGCTGTTTGCAATGCTGACATCAGCCGGAACCAATCAATCGTCCAAGAATTCGGGAAGCGTCTCAACCAATCAACCTAAATTGGAAGATTCATGGATGCGGAGGAATTTGTTTATTTATTCCGACCGGATTCAGCAATGGTATCAGCGATAGCCACCGGCAAGTGGTGAATTCTGGGCTCAACCGAACTAGGGGGCTGTTGATTTTAAGGTAGCGTAAGTCGTTGACGACTTACGCTACAGATTTACAAAAGCACCATAAAATCTTCCAGTCCCAAGGTCGGCTGGGGCTCTTCCTGTTTGCTCCCTTCTCCAACCCGCGTTCCCCACCAAGATTATCTCGGAGGAAGCGGTATTCACAATAAAAGTGTTCACAAAATCAATCAGATTAATGATTTTTCAGTTCAAAAAACCGTAAACGGTTACTTTTATTGATTGCCGATAAAGAACAAGTGCTTTTCACCGCGAATTAGAATTCCATCGGCCAGCGGAACCAGTGATCCGATAATTGATTCTCCCATCGCATTTTCGGCTAACATTTTAAAATCTTGGTTAATTAATTCGACGACAAAAATCCGTCCGTCCTCACGAGCCGCATAGATCCGGTTGTTGATAACAATCGGCGAAGCATAAAAATTCGCCCGATTGTGGGGGAAATTGCTTCTGGCAATTGTTCTTCCGGTTTCTGAATCGATCATTTCCAGCTCTCCACGATCTCCTAAGACAATCACGCGGTTTTGGTAAACGGCTGGTGTGGGAACAAATGTGCCAATATCCGTCCGCTTCCATAAATGGTTGGTCTGAGTGACGTCTCCTCGTCCGCGCAACCGCACGCCAAACAGCAACGGATTCCCTCGGTCAGCCCGTCCGTAAGGGATTACGACCACGTCGTTGGCAATTACTGGCGATGCAACTTGAGGCCACAGACGATTTTTGTCGGGATTGAATCCACCACAACTAAACAGCACATTTCCGTTGACCGCATCATGGATCGTAACATGTTCGGCTCCCCAAACCAGGATGGATTCCCGATTCTCGTAATTTAATACGATCGGCGTTGTATAACCATTGTCGCATTCGTCGGGGGTGGAGTAATTTCGATCCACCCGCCACGCCAAGTCACCGGTTTTTTTATCGAACGCCGAAATCCAAGACGGGCCCTCATGCATTCTCACTTGGATCACATGTTTCTCAGTCAATACTGGCGAGGTGCCTGCATCCCAGTACAGATTCTCCGGACCGAAGCGTTCGATAAGATTTGTTTTCCAAACGACGTTACCATCCAGGTCAAGGGCAGCCAGCGTTCCACTTTTAAATTGCACATAGACCTGTTCCCCGTCGCTGATTGGTGATGCATTGCTACCTGAACCATTTCGGTGTTTTCCGGGGTTGTTTTTGCCGAGCGTTGCCTGCCAGATTTTTTCACCTTGTCGATTCAAGCAAACCACTCCGTTTTGGTCACCGATAGGTGTGGTCAGCAGGATTTTATCCTTGACAACAATCGGAGTTGATGACGATTTGCCGGGCAACTCGACTTTCCATTGACAGTTTTCGGCGTCGAATTTCAGGGGGCCAGTTCCTGTGGTACTGGGTGCAACACCGTCAAACCGATCACCTCGCCAGGCGGGCCAAGCCAAGGAATCGTCATCGATGGATTCCGATGCTGCAGAATAAGCAATACCGGCGGTC
>JBGTHU010000214.1:0-3785 GCA_041745975.1 Mariniblastus sp. | reverse complement strand
AATTCTCTCCTGGCGTTTCAGGTTATCGTAAGCTCTGTCCGATGGGGGGCTTGTTTGGTTTGCTGTCAGCTTCCACAACGGTTCAATCCCTCGCGAAAATGGAATGCGATAAACCCCAGCAGGTTTTCGAGTAGGATCAAGCGAGGCAACTTTTTCTACCAGCCAAATATCGCCGGAGATCGGATCGACGCCGACCGCTTCACAATCTCGCGACCCGTCAACGTAGACAAAATCGAGTCGCTGCGGATGGACGATTGACTCGATTGGAGTCTCTTTGGAGAGATCCAATTCGAATTGGGGCTCTTCCAACATAAATATTGTGTACTTCGAGTACCGAGCCAAATTATCGCCCACTTCCGCCACAATCAAAAAATGTTGCTGATCTTTTCGCCAGCGAGACATCGACTCCCAATCCCGATTCGTCGCACCCTCCAGAGTCACCCGACATCGCAATTCGCCTGCCTTTGTCAAACCAAACAGATGGTTGGTGTTTCCCGAATCGTTAATCGTCCATAACATGTCATCGCGATAGCCGGAGATTGCCAGCCCGCTGCTTTCGGGAATCAGCGGACTGGTGAGGGTACCCAACCGTTTGACTGACTTCTGTTCTGACAAATTACCGAACAGCTGCCCGCGTGCCGACGGCAGTGACTGCGTCATGCATGGCACAATTAGCGCAACAACGAGTGCCAAACTGCTAAACCAATTCCGATGCCATTTGTTTTTCATCATGTTCATCATTTTAATTTTAACGAGATCGTGAGACAAATCCAAGCGAAACGATACCAAATTGTCAGTCCGCAGCCGCAAATGTCCCGCAGGTGTTGCTAAAAACGAACTTTTTTTCTAAGCTAAGCGGCAGATAAGAGGCACACATCATCCTTCAGAGTCGTTTTGTCCCGGGCGACCGCTATCCTTCGAAATTATTTTCCCCGTTTCCCGATCCAGGAGTCACCGCGTGTTTGTTGCCGCCACCACTTTATGTTACCCCCAATTGTCGCTCAATGATACCATTGAAAGATTGGCCCATTTGGAATTTTCCCACATCGAAATCGACATTCGTGAGAAAGGAAACCACGTCAAAACGGCTGATGTACGACAAGATTTACAACAGGTTTTCAATGTCATCAATTCCACACGACGTTTGACTGTGGTTGGGTTGAATCTAGAGATCGAAGATCAAGGAGAAGCCTATTTCGATACCTTCAAGGATTGCTGTGAACTGGCCAAGTTCTCAAAAGTCATGAATTTGTCGGTCGAGTCCGGCGAACACGGCACACCCTTCAACGAGGAAGTCGAGCGTTATAAAAAATTGGTAAAGATTGCCGATCAACACGGTGTTCGAGTCGCCATGCGCAGCCAAGCGGGCCATCTGTCCGCGGATCCCGACACCGTCTCTGTCATCTGCGGCCATGTCAAGGGACTGGGCTTAGCACTCGATCCCAGCCAATATTTGTTCGGAAATCCCAACAACCCGATGACCTATGAAAAATTGGCTCATTACATCCATACCGTTTATTTGCGAGATTCCACGGCGGAAAAGATCCAAGTTCGAGTCGGCCAAGGGATCATCGATTACGGTCGTTTAATCAACGTGTTGGAAAAAGTCGACTATCGCCGCGCACTCTGTGTTGATATCCAGCCTCCCGCGGATCCCGAAATTGATCATGATGGCGAATTGAGAAAGTTGAGATTGTTACTGGAAAGTTTGTTGGTGGTTTAACAAACCGCTCAAATCATTCCGTCGAGTCGCTCATAAATCTACGTTTCATGGTCGTTGCACTGTGCTAGTTGAACAGTAAAATATTATAGTGCCCGCTACGATTTTTCTCTAAAACATGAATAGTAGAATTCCCATGAGACTGTTTCGATCAACGAGGTTATTAAATGTTTCCTCGCATCCTCTGTTAGGCCGTTGGTATACAGCCCTCGTGGTTTCGAGTGCCGTTGCGGTCGGTACTTTCGTCTGCCAACCATTGTTGGCATTTCCGGCACTACAAGAATCGCAGCAATCGCAAAAAGAGACCAACTCGGTTCATCAGGCAGAATTGGGGAAAACTCAAAATGCTTTTCGCGTCAACAATTTGTTTCTCTCTGGCCAGTTCGCTCCCGACGACTTGGGGATCATCAAACGAGCCGGCATTGATCGCATTATTTCTCTACGTACCGAAGGTGAAATCGAGTGGGATGAGAAAGGTTTAGTCGAGGCGGCGGGCATTGAATTTCAGAATCTACCCGTTGCCGGTGTGGACTCGTTGACCGATGAGTTTTTGGATCAAACCTGTCTAATTCTGAAAGATGCCAAAGGACGAACGCTGATTCACTGTGGCATTGTGGGCCGAGCCGCCGCCGTCTGGATCGCTCATCGTGTGCTCAATGAAGGCGTTTCGGTCTCGCAAGCGGAACAGGAGGCCGCCACCATGATGCCTCAATTGGGCTCTTTGAAAACGCGAGTATTGCAGTACGTTGAAAAACGCCAATCGTCAGCGTTGGAAACTCAGGACCCCGAACAGCGCCCTCAAAGTGTGAAGCCGGGAATTAACGATTCTTTCCTCGATCCCCAGCTTGACCCGCAACAATATGTCGAACGATTCGAAGTGGAAAGTCGCGAAGTTTATGAAGCTCGCCACCAAGTCCTGCGGGCCTTGAAAATTCGACCCGGCATGCGAATTGCCGACATTGGCGCCGGCACGGGACTATACACACGGTTGTTCGCCAATGAAACCGGGCCAACAGGTTGGGTGTTTGCCGTCGATATTGCACCTGCGATGATTCAGCACATCGCTCAACGGGCAACCACCGACAACCAACGCAACATCACCGGCGTGATTTGCCAGGAAGATTCTGTTTGCCTCCCCCCCGAATCGATCGATTTGGCTTTTGTTTGCGATACCTATCATCATTTCGAATACCCCCAAGCCACGCTCCAATCGATCCATTGGGCATTGAAACCTGGTGGACGATTGGCTGTGATTGATTTCATTCGAATTGAGGGAGAGTCGCGGCCCTGGACGTTGGATCATGTGCGAGCCGGCCAAGAGGTTTTCACAGCAGAAATCTTAGCGGCTGGTTTTCATAAAATAAGTGAAGTGGAAATCGCTGGTTTTGAAGAAAATTATTTTTTGATCTTTGAAAAACGGTAATTTGAGGGTTTTGAACACCGGCTTTCTGAAAATTAGAATTCGACAAGATCTCAGCATGACGGACTCTCTGCGGTGCGTCGAAGACAGATGCAGTTAAATAAAAAAGTGAAGCATATCAACCGAACGGAGCCACCGAGTTGGACGAAAAATGTGGATAAATTGATCGGCACCATGCCCGATTCAGAATTGGCCAGACAAATTGGCACCACCAAATATCATGTCCGTAAGCGTCGCAACCAATTAGGGATTGCAGCCTATCTGTCGGCTCCTTTGCCTGAAAGTGAATCGCCCAAAAAAAGTAAACTGGTACTATCGGAAACGGATAAACGCAAACTCGGAATGGTTCCCGATACGACCCTGGCTGCTCGTTGGGGATGCACGGCCGGCACCGTGACACGTTTGCGGAACCGCCTCGGTATCGAACCTTTTCAACCGAGCCAAGAGACCGAGTGGACGACGGGTATGTTGAACTTATTGGGCGACGTTCCCGACAATACATTGGCTCGCGAATATGAGATTTCTCGGATCAGCGTCAAGATCAAACGAATTGAACTGGATATCCCCCCGTATGGCAAAAAACATATGGACCCAGAACCCGATCTGCCCCCTCAGGTCATCCCGCAGATCGGAGTTTTGCCCGAC
>JBGTHU010000213.1:0-8380 GCA_041745975.1 Mariniblastus sp. | reverse complement strand
GGCGATCGGTTTGCCTGCGCAGCCAACCACTGAGCAATTTGAAAACACTTTGTTTGAACGATTGGTTCGATTCGATCCCGATAAAATTGTTTGGTTGGAAGACGAGGCCAACCGAATCGGAAGAGTTGCTATCCCCGACGGGCTGTTTGTGCGATTGCGTCACGCTCCAGCGTTTTTCGTCGAATGCTCTCGTCAGCGTCGCATTGAAACGTTAGTCCGAGACTATGGAAATGCGACTGAGACAGACTTGTTGGAGGCGATCAACAAAATCGGAAAAAGAATGGATGGCCAAAAATTAAAAACAGCCATTGCAGCCATCCATCAACGTGATCTGCATACCGTGGCTGATTTGGCATTGGAATATTACGACAAACGGTATCAGATTGCCGTCGCTAAAATCCCCCGCAAGACAATGATAAATGTCGATGCGCAATCGATGACGGATCACCAAAGAGCGATACACTTAACCAAAATGGCTCATGATTTGTTTCAGCGACATCAAGTCGGGTGAACGATCGGGAGTTCCGTAAAAGAGTCGCCGAGTCGCCGAGTCGCCGGCAATAACATTTCAATTCAATTACAACGGTTTTCGACCACTGATGATTCGCAACAAAACGACAATCACAGCAATCACCAACAACAAGTGAATAAAGCCTCCCAGCAGATTTGATGAGACAAACCCTATCAACCACAACAGAACGAGAACAACAGCGATTGTGTAGAGCATCTTTGATGGGCCTCCAATGATGTTCGGGCAAGCCAACCGAACTGTTAAGTCTGATGTGTTAAAATCGCGTGTATTGTACAAGATTGAACGTGGACAGGAAACTGCCCCATTAATTTTTTCAAGATCGCTGGTTTTTTGCTGATTGAACATCGGTAGCGGATCAGCTTTCACCGGATTCCAGCGGTGCAACAACACTTAGCCTTTCGGAGGACGGCTTCAAGATAACACATCATCGGCTGATTTGCAGTTACTATACCTGGGAAATCATGTAGAGCATTTCGCGGCAGATTTGGGCGCAAGATTCGTCGTAACGCTGGGCCTCGAACTGGGTGTCATCGGCGACTTTGGGATCTTCATAGCGTATCGGAATGCGGAGTTCGCAGCCCATCACGATTGGGCAGGCTTTGTCCGCTTCAGAGCAGGTCATCACCGCACAATAACCTTGGCGGGGGTTGGGAGAGGAGGAATATACTTTTGAAAAGCAAAGTTGGGGTGTCGATTGATCGGATGGAGAAACAAGGTAGTGGGGATTTATTTTTGTGGGATTATCGCAACTGATTTTCAGTCCGCAGCGTTGCAACGCCGCGACGGCTCGCGGATTAAACTCGGTCTGTTCCGTGCCCCCAGAATAAGTCTCAATCTCTCTCAGTCCATAATGCTCGGCAGCGACCTGAGCCCAAATTTGAGCCAAGTGGCTTCGTCGCGAATTGTGGGTGCAGATAAAAATCAGCTTGGCCGGCTTGAAATCTGCAATTTGATTGCGAACAAAATCAGCGACCTGGGATAGTTCAGTTATCCGATCCGTGGGAATGAGTTCAAATTCTGCCGTAGCTTCGGCCAAATACTGCGCTAATTCCGGATAGAAAGCCCGCGAAACGTTGTCATTTTTTTTCGATGTCATAAATAGTCCTTTTGGGTAGGTGCTGTGATCATACAACAAAAGGAAATCGTTTGCCTAGTGCGCGAACGAGCGTTTTTCTTTGGCCAATTCCACGCATTGACGCACTAACGGAAACTGGCTATATTTGCATGCTTACGCAAGTATGCAAAATAAATGGGAAACGTTGTGAAGCCTAAAAAAACGTTCAAATGCTGCGAACCGATTGACGATTTACTCGATGTTGAATTGTTCAAAGCATTGGGTGATCCGACTCGGTTGAAGTTACTGGCCTGTTTGGCCAAATGTGGACGGAGCTGCTCGGTGACAGAATTGACCGAGTGTTGTGATGTCGACTTGTCGGTCGTCTCGCGACATCTCGCGATCCTGGAAAGGGTTGGTATTTTGACGGCGACAAAGGATGGACGAACCGTTTTATATGCCGTGCGATACAAGGAATTGTCGGACGCTTTCCGAGCGTTGGCGCAGTCCGTCGAAGCTTGCCGTCCCAAAGTTCATAAGAAATCGGCAACAAAGGTGTAATGCAGCTGCAGCTGGTTGGAGTACCAAGATTAGGCTGAAAAATTGATAAAGGATCTGTTCCCAATTGAGTGATTAGCAGCAAGGAGCGGGGAAACAGGCAAACGCTTGGACTCCAACACAGAAGTCAATACAAAGGAAAAAATCAAGATGAGTCAAGGCGAACAGGCAGAGAAAACAGCAAAAGGGGCAATCAGCTTTTTCGAAAAGAATCTCACTTATTGGGTCGTGCTGTGCATGGTGGTCGGTGTGCTGATCGGAAAGTTCGCGCCTGCGATTCCTTTATTCCTTTCCAGATTCGAATACGCCAACGTGTCGATTCCCATCGCTTTTTTGATCTGGTTAATGATCTATCCGATGATGATGAAGGTCGATTTTGCCAGCATCAAGGACGTTGGAAAAAACCCTAAGGGACTGTTCGTGACCTGGATTGTGAATTGGCTGATTAAGCCCTTCACGATGTTCGGCATGGCATACTTTTTCTTCTATGTGGTCTTTCAAGCATGGATTGAGCCGGAATTGGCTAAGCAATACCTTGCCGGTGCGGTATTGCTGGGGGCGGCCCCCTGTACTGCAATGGTGTTTGTGTGGAGTCACCTAACGCGAGGGAATGCGGCCTACACCGTGGTGCAAGTGGCGACCAATGATTTAATTATTTTGGTGGCATTTACGCCGATTGTGGCATTATTGCTGGGAATTAGTGGGATCACGATCCCCTGGATGACATTGCTACTTTCCGTGATACTGTTTGTGGTGGTGCCGCTGTTAGGTGGTGTTTTGACTCGCCATCTGGTGATTCGTAACAAAGGGGAAGAGTATTTTCAAACGGCGTTCATCCCAAAATTTAACCACATCACGATCGCAGGACTGCTGTTGACTTTAGTTTTGATTTTTTCGTTTCAGGGAGAAACCATTCTCAACCATCCACTGCATATTGTGCTGATCGCAATTCCGTTGACCATTCAAACGGTGCTGATTTTTTTCATTGCCTACAAAGCCTGCAACCAACTTGGCTGCCGCCATGACATCGCCGCCCCGGCGGGAATGATTGGGGCCTCGAATTTCTTTGAGTTGGCGGTCGCTGCGGCGATTACTATGTTTGGCGCGTCGTCACCGGTGGTGCTGGCCACGATCGTAGGGGTGTTGGTCGAGGTGCCAGTGATGCTGGCCTTAGTTGCTTTCGCCAATCAAACCCGTGGCTGGTTTGGGGACACTGAACCCGCATCAGGAAGTTCAACGCCGATGTCAGCCCAAAACTGAGGAGTTCAAGCGGGCTCGCTCGAATGCGTTTGCAATTGATGAGCGAGCGTCTGCAAGCGAGAAGTCGTTTGACCGGGAGCCACAGCGAAATTTGCCAAGGAAAAAGCTCAGAATTTTGCGAACTGTTTCCGCAAAATTCGCGGCGGCGAGGGATCTACTTCATTCGGCTGAAGTGTTCCCTTTTTATTAAAGGTGCAAAATTCCAGAGTCGGGAATAGATTACAGAATTTGGAACGATTTTACGAATCAGATTACAACAACGATTCCAATTCGTCTACTAGATCAGCAAAGCTCTGAAGGGCCGTGTCGACTGGCTGGGGTTGGGTCAGATCGACACCCGCGTCCTTGAGCAATTCCAGTGGGTATTGGGAGCAGCCCCCTTTCAAGAAGGATAGATAGTCATGCAGTTCCGATTCTCCCCCGTTCAAGACTCGTTGGCTGAGAGCGATGGCTGCGGAAAGACCGGTGGCATACTGATAGACATAGAACGCTCGATAGAAATGTGGAATCCGCAAACACTCCAATTTCAATTCTTCGTCAATTAAAAAATCGGGCCCAAAATAGTCGTTCAACAACTTGCCGTACATTGAGGTCAACATTTCCACCGTCAGCGGTTCGCCACCCTCAGCGACTTCATGCGTCTGTTTCTCAAACTCAGCAAACATGGTTTGCCGAATAATCGTGGCGCGAATGCTGTCGATCTCATTGTTGATCAAGTAGGCTCGAACGCGAGGGTCGGATGTTTGGTTGATTAAGTGCCGTGTCAACAGTTGCTCATTGAAGGTGCTGGCGACTTCGGCTACGAATATCGTGTAATTGTAGTATTCATAGGGCTGGTGGTGTTTGGAATACCAAGTATGCATCGAATGCCCTGCTTCATGTGTCAAGGTAAACAAGTCATTCAACACATCGGACTGGTAATTCATCAAAATGTAGGGCTCGCCGTCATACGCACCCGCACTAAAAGCACCGCTCTGTTTCCCCTGGTTCGGGTACCGGTCACACCAGCGTTGACTCAACCCCGCCCGCAACGTGTCGACGTATTCGCTCCCCAGTGGATTCAATGATTCACAGATCACTTCGATGGCCTGATCCCAGCTATGTTTCACCTGAATGTCGCTCAAGATCGGAACATAGGTATCGTAGTGATGGATCTGTTCGATTCCCATTTTCTTTTTTCGCAATTCATAATAGCGATGTAAGCTGGGCAAGTTTTTCCGTACCGCCGTAATCAAACTGTCGTAAACGGATACCGGCACGTTATCGGCAAACAGCGCCTCCTCTAACGCACTCGCATAGCCCCGTACTTTCGCGTAATAAATATCTTTCTGCACCGACCCGTTCAGCATCGCAGCCAATGAGTTTTGGTGTCCCGTATATTGCTGATAGAACTGATGAAAAGCATTTTTGCGAACTTGACGATCGGGCGAGATCAAAAATCTGGATAGGCTGCTGGGAGTCAGCTCAGTCGTGATTCCGGACTCGTCTTGGATCTCTCCAAATTTCAAATCCGCATCGACTAATTGATGAAAAATCTGAGAGGTGGTTCCAGCGATCTCTCCTTGCATCGCCAGCAATCGCTCTTCTCGCTCTGATAATGTGTGGGGTTGGTAGCGCGTTAGTCGCTCCAATGCCAATCGATGCAACGACAAACTTGGATCGTCCAGTAAAGACTTCATTTGAGCGGCTGGAATCGCCAAGATTTCCGGCCGAATGAAGCTGGAAGCCTCCGCTGCCCGCACGGCCACTTTTTGAAATCGCCCCATCATCCGCTGATAAAGGCTGTTGGTTTGATCTTCAGTTGTTCGTAAGAACGCGTAATTTCCTAGTCGTTCCGCCAAGCGATTTAACTGGCTATCAAAATCAAGACATTCGGCCAATTGTTCTGGCGAAGACGAGAGTTTTCCCTGAAAAGGTTGGAACCCAGAAATCTTACTTTCGAAAATCATAAAATCTTGTTCCCAAGCTTCATCGGTCACATACAGCCCGCTTAGATCCCATGTGTCATTGACTTCGACACTACTGCGGGTCGGTAATTGATGCGAGGCCGTTGATGTTGCCCCATTTTCCGCCGATCCAAAAATATGGTTGGGGATATTTTGTTGCTGAGGAGCGGTCATGGGGAGAGATGATGTTGATTTGTTCATGGTTCGAGTTTTTGATGTTGGGCGGGCCGGAAAAGACTCGTCTAATTTCTATTCGCGGGCAAAGGATGTGGCAAGAATATCCGGCCGCAACTTGCCCGCTTGATAGCACTTGCCACTGTTGAGATTGTTTACCAAAATCGAAGCGGGGCTGAATAATAATTTATCAATTTGATAAAAGTCACGATCATATCGATCAAAAATGTCGCCGAATGGTTTCCCAAAATCGGACGAAGCTTGGCTGGGGATCAATGGCACAATATCCTTCAATGATTCATCATCGGCATCGACCCATAACATCACATGTCCCCCATATAAAATCGCGTCGTTAGTCCAACCCATCGATATTAAGTCGTTGCGACCAATCGGAGGTAACGGTGCCCAGCCAACCCCGCGCTTAACCTGTCTTAAATCAAACTCAAGTTCATGCAATTTATGCATCGCGGTCTCGATGCTGCGAGCGACGACTTGTAATGTGCCAGGGAGACTGGCCGTGCGGGCGATGCATAAAGTGACCTCGGAGGAACTAACTCCACACTGTCCGGCAAAATGATTGATTACATCGGCGGATGGAATTCTTGAGCTTTCAAACACACCGACGACCGGCTGGTAATGACCTGACAATTCGTATTGTGCCAAAATAGGCTCTGAATGGCCGCGATTCAATCTGGCTGGACCGCTGCACATGGCAAAATAGCTGTCGGATGTATAAGCCCAACCGGCGTATTGCGAAGCGATACAGGCATGTAGCGGATGGTCGGTGGTGACCATCACTCGCGGCCAAGGAAATTGCGGATTGTCACCTGGTGTTAATGTCACACTGCCCAAGCCTCCCAAGCAAATTTCGGCCATCCGAATTCCGGCTGCAATCGTACCCAGTCGATTCGAACCAAAATCTAATACTGTTCCTCTCCCACCCGATTGAATTTCTACCTCCATTCGACATGATTCGGCATGTGTTCGTTCGCATAGTTGTTGACAGTTGGATACCAATTGCACCAACGCCTTGGAAGCCGACATATTGGATGGAGAATCCGACTGGAGGTTAGATTGTGACACAGAAAAACTTCCTAATGGAATTGATTAATCGCGCCGATTGAATGGCCCAATACAAAAGGGTGGCGTCGGCAAAATAAATACTTAGGGGGGCGGCAGACCAAAATTTACCATGAATCAACCCGCTTGGGAAATGCGAGGCTACTTTTGGAAGCACATATTTTGCCTGTCGATTGCCTTATCAGGGCTTCATTGAATTACCGATTGGGACGCCATTGCGGACGCTCGGGGTTACTTACGGGAGATGCTGAAATTCGACTCGATTGCTGCCGCCGTATGGGCAACTGCAAGCCATCGTCCAACTGAAATTGGGCTCGCAGATCATCATCTCCTTGCTGAATATCTATGGGAGGCGATTTTTTCAGTGTCCGCTCCAGCGGCACGACCGCTCGCGATTGCAACGTACGTCCATCTGCCGTTTGATATTGGCAAACGACTTCCAATTCAGCCCCGCTGGCGGGTACTAAGTCTAACGGCAGTTCTAGCATGATACCGATCGGTGAGGTTCGGCGATAGAACAAATAAAGTTCATCTGGCAAAAAATTCCATTGTCCCCATTGTCCCTTGGGCGAATCATCGCGAGGATCTTGCAGGCGAACGCTAAGTTGCCCTGTATCGAATACGACTTCGTTGTCGATCGTCAAAGGCTGAAGTAAAACTTGTAAAATGGGTGTACCTTGAATTGGGTCGCGCTGGGGACCGGTATGCATCAAATCAATGACAACTTCGTGGACATCTTTCGAAGGCTTGGTTAATCGATGATTTGAGGCTGCTGGCCGAGCGGAACTGTCTGATCCGGAATTGCTGGCCGCCCGAGCAGATTGCCGATTGGGAACCGATGGTCTGCCATCGCCGCCATTGCTGCGGGAGGGTATCTGCTCTAATGACTCGTTATTCGGTGGAGACAATTCCGTCGGCCGATCCAAACGATCGATATCGGGTGCATCCAGAATGGACGAGTCGTAATGGTGAGTTTCGTGGGGATAGTACTCGATGCCGTCTGACATCACTCGTTGGGAAGTGATGGTCGGCAGATTTTCAGCGGGTGAACGTCGTTTGATCCGACCGGCTTGGTCGGACTTGCCCTGAGTTACCAAGGCATTCAGCGCATCATCACGTTGAGATTTCATTAGAAAATACTTGTCTTCCAAGTCCATGATCTCAGCGCGCATCAACGCGGTCTCGCGACGGCAACTCGGATCGGAGTTGCACCCCATGAACAAGGAACATAGCAAAATGAGACAAACGCAAAGTCGCATGGAATCCAGACCTGATCTTGCGGCGAGTCGATTGCCGCGGGACAATTTATATTTTGATTAATCCTTTAACCATTTCCTGAAGGATCAATCAAGTCCAATTTGCCAGCCAGCTAAAGTGCTATCGTTTTTCAAGGCCTGCATGAGAGGTTGATTTCGCCTTACGCCTGCCTACGCCTGCCTACGCCTGCCTATCTAAGATCAACCAAACAATATAGGTCATCAGCACGCCCCTCACCGTCCAGGCGATTGTGCGAATCCAATTGGAATATACCAAAACTCGATGAACAGACGAATCAAAACCTTGCCCCAAACGGCTGTGGCAAGGAACTTGGATTATCGCTGTCGACAACCAAACGACGATCACCAACCCTAATCCGAATACCATCCAGCGGCGATCGATTGTTCCTGGAGGGTCAGCACACAGCCAAACGGCCGTTACCAGTTCGATCAACATGGGGATTGCCACCACAGGTGTGATGCGATCGGCATGTTTTCGTTCGTATTCGACGAATTGAGG
>JBGTHU010000212.1:0-7511 GCA_041745975.1 Mariniblastus sp. | reverse complement strand
CGAATGATTTCGATTGAGTAACAGTTCTCGGAGTTCTTGGAGTTCTTGGAGTTCTCGGAGTTCTCGGAGTTCTCGGGTGGGACGGGAGGTTGAGGCTCCTGCCGAAACCATAACCTACACCGCCACATTAGCGAGCGATTGGTCAATTCGTGTTTGGGCCGCTGCGGGGTTGCGTTGACATTCAAGCAGAGCATTCAAAATCAGCGGAGCCACGATGGTCGCATCGGACTCGATGACATACATCGGGGTTTGTTCTGTAAGCTTGTCCCAAGTAATTTTTTCGTTGGGAGTCGCCCCTGAATAGGAGCCGTACGATGTTGTGGAGTCCGAAATTTGGCAAAAGTAGGCCCATGGTTTGACTTCTTGTTCCAGATCATACTTCAGCGAAGGAACGACACAAATCGGGAAATCGCCAGCAATCCCTCCGCCGATTTGGAAAAATCCGACACCTGCACCTTCCGACAATAGCTGGTAACTGTCGTAAAATTGAGCCATATACTCGATTCCCGATTTGGCAATCGATGCCGAAAATTCTTTCATTTTAACATGCGCTGCAAAGATGTTCCCGAAGGTTGAATCTTCATAGCCTGGAACAACCATCGGCAGGTTCGCTTTGGCAGCGGCCAACAACCACGACTCTTCCGCAGCCCCCTCGTGCAAATCGTTTGGAAGCTCTTTAATTAATTCGTAAAAATATTCGTGCCAAAAACGTCGCCGATTCTCCGTAGTGGCGGCTTGCCACATGGGAACAATATACTTTTCGACGGCCCGGAAGGCTTCGTCTTCAGGAATGCTGGTATCAGTCACTCGACGCAGGTCTTGCTCTAAAATCTGCGTGTCATCTGATTTGCGGAAGTATCGATACTCGGGAAAATCGCGGTAGCTGTGGTGCGCTACCAAGCGAAACAGCGACTCTTCCAAGTTCGCCCCGGTAGTAGAAATGCCGTGGATAATTCCCTCTCGGATTGCCGGAGCCAAGCTGATTCCCAACTGTGCCGACGACATCGCACCGGCCAGTGTCCAAAACATCTTGCCGCCTTGTTGCAGGTGGTTCCAATAAGAAATCGTCGCGTCGCGGGTTGCACGGGCGTTAAAGTTCTGAAAATTCTTGAGAATAAAATCAAGAATGGGAAAGTCAGCCATCGTAAAAATCGCTCCGTTTGATCATGTCGTGCGTTGAAAAACATCCTCGATTGTAATCCTTCATCGATTGCAAAAAAAGGGGATCTTTTTACGTCACTCGCTTCAAAACTTCCGCTCATGTCGGGGAAGCGGATTGTTGAATTAGTGCGGTTGGATTTGTTGGGTTTACGAATTTTCGGTGAGCTGCGGAGAGATTTTTTTCACCAGCCCTGCTGAGAGCAGCCGATTTCGAGCCACGGATGCCATGGTTGGTCTTGATGAACGCAAACTGTGTCTCGCCAAGGTGTTGCCACTGCTGGTAACGCCCCTTCACCGCTGGATCTCGCATCCGCGCGGCATGACTTCCTAAAGCCGCCTAACGCCGCCTGAGGGCCGCGTTGCGGTGACCGTACAGGCCTTCCAGTTCGGCCAAACGAGCCGTGTCGGCGACCAAATCGGCGGGTGCTGCATCGAGCTTAACCCAGGTTCGCAAGCGAATAAACGAGAACACATTCAACCCAGCACTGAACCGAGCGGTCGAGGCGGTAGGCAGCGTGTGGTTGGGCCCGACTCCGTAATCGCCAAACACTTCAGCGGATTGTTCGCCAATAAAAATACAACCGGCATGAGCGACTTCAGCGGCGATCGCTTCGGCGTTATAGCAGTGCAATTCAAGGTGCTCCGGTGCCAGCTCATTAATAATCTCAATCGTCTGATCCACCGATTCGACGATGATGGCACCGCCGTTTTGGAGAGCGGCCGCGGCGATCACTGCGGTCGGTAACTGAGCCGCTTGTTCGGCGATCGCCTGTTGCACCTTGACCGCGAATTCTCGTTGGGTGGTGATTAAAAACGCTCGAGCATCGACGTCGTGCTCCGCTTGAGCCAGTAAGTCGGCAGCGACGGTTTGGGGATCAGCTCTCTCATCGGCAACCAGCACCAATTCCGAGGGCCCCGCTAGCAAATCGATACCGCATTCACCGCTGACAATTTTTTTAGCTGCTGTCACCCAGCGATTTCCGGGCCCGACAATCAAATCGCATCGCTCTAAATCTTCCGTTCCATATGCCATGGCCGCGATGGCATGAGCTCCCCCGACGGCCAATACGCGATTGACTCCCGCCACAGCCGCCGCTGCCAACATCAAATCGCTGGGGTTGGGAGTGGCCAGGGTGATCTCGTCACAGCCGGCGCTGAGGGCTGGCACCACGGTCATCAGGACCGTCGAAGGTAAAGGAAACCGTCCGGCGGGTGCATAGCAACCCACATGCCGAATCGGCTCGATCGTATGCCCCGCCTTCCCACCGGGAACGCGAACGGTCAACTCACTCAAACATTCCAACTGAGCATCGGCGAAGTTGCGAATTCGTTGAGCCACCCGTTGCAGCAATTCAACATCGGTCGGATCGACTCGTTTCAATCCTTCTTCGATTAAATCGGAATTCAAGATCAGCGGTTCGTCGTTGCGTCGCTCATGAAACTTTTCAGCAAAACTGCGCAGGGCTTTCTCACCACCGACCCGAACTTGTTGGACGATTTGGTCGGCTTGAGCCATTGTGGCCGCATCTAAGGGGCGATGATTCGCCACCATTTCAAAATCGATGGCATCGATAATTCTCAAGTGAACATAGTTTTCGCGTGTCATGGTATCTATATTTCTGTTGGGAGTGTCAGAAAAGGGGTCAGACCCTTTGAATTTGACAAAATTTCTTTCCATTTCGCGTCTCGCCGGAGAGGGTCTGACCCCTTTTCTGACAATTATGTTTGGGTATCGGGTTGATGTTCCAATTTATTTTTGCGACGCACGACTCGGTTCATCCGCCGGGCAAGTTCTTGATAGACATCTTCCAAAGGTACCTCTTCGTTTAACATCCTGACCAACGAAAAATATAACACATCGGCCGCTTCAAATGCGACTTCTGATTTTGTTTCGGCTTCGGCCAGTTCTTCAGCCTCTTCCAGCAATTTAGCTTTCAGCATCGCCCGGTCGTTTGCCAATTTGCGGGTGAATGATTTTTCGTCGCTGGATTGAATCCGTCGCTGCAGTCGCCGCATCACGGCTACAATATTTCGTTCTTCCCCAAAACAAGTATGATTTTCTAAATGGCAAAATCCCGGCGCGTGTTGATCGACTTGAAACCGCAAACAATCCCGATCGCAGTCCAACCGCACGCCTCTCAGTTTTTGCGTGGCACCACTGCTGGCTCCTTTAATCCACAGCCCCTGACGCGAACGAGACCAATAGGTTCCGCAGCGATGAGTGATTGCATAACGCAGGCTGGACTCATTGGAGTAAGCCAATCCCAAAGCAATCCCCAGGCTGTCGACCACGATCGTCGGCCACATACCATCCGGTCGGTCGCTGACCAACAACTCAACCAAGTAATCGGCGATAAACTGGGGCTCTTGTTGCAATCGACTTGAATCGATCCAGACATCGACGTGAGCGATTTCCCGTTGAGCCACTTGTTGGGGCGAGTATTGGTGGTCGCGACACAGCGTTGGCTGGTTGGACGTTTGCAACCGTGGCGCTGGATTGACTGCAGCTAACTCCGTTTCGGCAACAAGGTGCTTGCAACACTGGGCGGGAATCTCTGACGTGCCTCCCTCGCGGCCGGCAATGATCGCGGTCGCACCTGCGTTTAAACAGGCCAATCCCTTGGTGTTCACATCACCTTCGGTCGACGATAGATCGACCCACAGATCAATGCGACCTCCGACCGCTTGACTGACTTGTTCGAGTTCGGTCAACGACAATTGATCCGTATCGGACAAAATCACTTTGCCCAACAAACCCCAATCGATCAAATGTTGGCATAAGCTTGCGAGGAATTTTTCTGGATTCTCTGAACCAGCGGACCACAATTCGCTGGCCGACACAGCCGGCACGATCATAATCTCACCGCGATTCCTTGCTCGGCCAATTCGAGTTTAACTTGTCGGACGGTGTAATTTCCTTCGTGAAAAATCGAGGCAGCCAAAACAGCGTGTGCTCCGGCTTGAAATGCTTCGACCATGTGGGCCACAGTGTCGGCGCCCCCCGAAGCGATTACTGGCAGGCGGCAGGCGGCGGTAACGGCTTTTAACATAGGTAAGTCATAGCCGCTGCGAGTGCCATCGCGATCGAAGCTGGTCAGCAGGATTTCGCCCGCGCCTCGCCGCTCCGCCTCGCTGGCCCAAGCGACGGCGTCCAACGGTTGAGCGTCGGTGCCGCTGCGCGTCAGGACTTGAAATTGATCGGATTCAAAATTCCATTTTGCATCGATGGCGACCACCGTGCATTGGGCTCCCAGGCGCTGGCTGATGCTATCAATGAGACTGGGATCGCGTACCGCTGCCGAATTGACACTGACTTTATCCGCACCGGCATGCAGCAAACGCTGGGCACTGTCGATGGAACTGACTCCACCACCGACGGTCAAAGGGATCGACAAGACTTGCCTTACGTGTTCCACAGTGTCCAGCATCGCCAGACGATCTTGCCGGGTGGCAGAAACATCCAACACGACCAACTCGTCGGCACCTTGGTCTTGGTACCACTGGGCCAATTCGACGGGACTGCCCGCATCGCGCAAATTTTGAAACTTGACTCCTTTGACCACTCGACCGTTATCGACATCCAGGCAGGGTATGATTCGTGGTTTCAGCATGGCAATTTCAACTCCAACCAATGTTGTAACAATTCGTTTCCCCAATCACCGGAAAGTTCCGGGTGGAACTGACAGGCAACCACATTACCTTTCCAAATACTGCTGATAAATGGACCACCATAGTCGGTCGTGGCATACCCCCAACCATCGGGAGGTTGTCGCAAACAGAACGAGTTGGCAAAATAGGCCTGGCCCGATTCGAAAAAAGTGGAGGTTTTCGGTGTGACTTCATTCCAGCCCAACTGGGGTACAAATTGGGTATTGGGAAATCGCTCGATCGTCCCCTCAATCACTCCCAATCCAGGCACTCCCGGCGCCTCTTCTGACGCAGAGGCCAGCAATTGCATCCCCAGACAAATGCAGAGCGTTGGTTTTCCCGAGTGAACCCGATCAACAATCGCGGATCGAATTTTTAGACGTTCAATGGTTTCCATAGCACTGGCAAACGCACCAACACCGGGTAACAGCACATGGGATGCACCGCTGATTTGATTCCCCTCGGTCGTCAATTCCCAAGGTGCTTGCAAGCGATCAAACGCGGCTTGCAGCGACCGAATATTGGCAACGCCGGTATCAATAATGGCAATCATGCAGTCAAGGGTTTCTGGTTTGGTGGAACGGATCGCAGTTTGATCAACCGCAAAGTGTTGACCTTGGTCTTTTAATAATTTACGTTTACGTGGCTACTGGGGTTTGCCTCACAGCATCCCTTTGGTACTGGGAACTGTCCCCGACGTGGGAGCCAATGCTTGTCGCAAGGCCAATGCGAGTGACTTGAAGGCCGCTTCGGATCGATGGTGGTCATTGCTCCCCCGCAACACATCCACGTGCAGCGAACATCGCAATGACATTGCCAATGATTGGAAGAAATGGGTGATATTTTCGCAAGCCCACTGACCGACCGATTCTCGCACCAATCCCAAATGGATCTCTGGCCAAGGGCGACTGCTCAAATCGATCACCGTTCGCGCCAAAGCCTCGTCCAGCGGTGCGTAGGCGGAACCAAACCGCTTGATACCGGTTCGCAACCCCAATGCTTGGTCGATGGCTGCTCCCAATGCCAACGCACAATCTTCGGCAGTATGGTGATCGTCGACATGCAAATCGCCGCTACAGATCAACTTCAAATCGAAACGGCTGTGGAAAGCCAAGGCGGTCAGCATGTGATCGAGGAAACCGATCCCCGTCTGCACTTCGACCTGGCCGCTGCCATATAAATTCAGCGTGAGGTCGATGTTGGTTTCCTTGGTTTGACGTTTTAAGGTGGTTGGTATCGGGGCGTTGGCCTGCAAAGAGGAGGCATTTGACGGCCCTGCTGGCGAATCAGCTTCGGCTTCCGCTCCCGTTTCAGCATCCGTTTCTTCGCCGCACCAGCCCGCGTCGAATGCACTTTTCTCCAACTCGTAATCTAACTGGAAAATTCTGCAGCAAGATTTTACCAGCCGCAAAAAATCGCCGGGAGTGACAGGGCTGGTGATCCTCAGGTAGTTTTCCAACCAGGGATTGCCAATAAACTTTCTTACGCCAATTCCATCAGCCGCCAATTCGCTCCACACGGCTTCATGTTCATCGAATCGAACTAACACAAAATTCCCTTGTGAAGGGATAGGATCGCCGCCACATCGCGTTAGCAATTCTTGCAACATCTCCCTTAAACGGCGGGATGCGGCGACTTGAGCCAACATTTGCGGGCGGTTGAATTGGATTGCTTGCTGGGCCAAAGCCAACGAAAGGCCGCTGACGGGGAATGGGCCGGTCACGTTTCGAATTTGTTCTGCCGCTGCCGGATTGGGGGCGATCAAATACCCGACTCGCAAACCGGCCAATCCGAACGCCTTGGAAAAAGTCCGGACGAAATAAACCGCCGGATGCTCGACCAGTTGCGGCATGGGATCAACCTCTGCAAATTCAACGTAGGCCAAATCGATCAACAAGCGAGCTCCGGCTCGCTGAACGGCATCGGCCAACGCCAGCAATGATTCCAATTCAATGACTTGACCGGTAGGGTTATTGGGTGTGACTGCCACCACCAGCCCCGTCGTCTCATCGATGCGATCAAGAAATTCCTGCAATGGAAACGGCTCATTGATCCAGCCAACTTGATCCAGCTCTCCCCGGTTGTTGTTGCAGTAGACCTCGACCATTTCGAAGGACGGAGCATGCGTTAAAATTTTTCGACGTCCGGTTTGCAAGGAGAGCCGAATCAAACGATCGATGCCGTCGTCACCACCGGCAGTCAACACGATCCGCTGCGGGTCGACGCTCAACCACTCTCCCAAAATCGTTTGCAGCGACCCCATCGAAGGATAGTAAGTGAGCGTATCGGAATCGATTCGACCAAACGATTCACTCAAATTACCTAACACACATTGAGTCTCATTGCGGCTCAAGGCGAGTGTGATCGGCGTCTTAAAGTCGGGGGGGTTGTATTTCATCTTGTTGGAATCAGGACGTTTGTTTTATGGGGCGATTGTGCAAGGGCGAGCAGCAGCTAAAGATTAAAAATTAAATGGATGTGTTAAGGAATTAATTGTTCCGCCGCGGTGATAACGATGTCGCAAGCACCTTTAGCTTTTAATCGAGGAATCATGGCGGCTAGTTCCTTTCGAGGAACTGCAGCGCGGACCGCCACCCAATCATCGCCGGCCAGTGGCGAAACCGTCGGAGCGTGCAGTCAATGCAAAATGGTCACGACGGCCTCTAAGTCTTCCCGTTTGACATTTAAATCCATCATCACTC
>JBGTHU010000211.1:0-4290 GCA_041745975.1 Mariniblastus sp. | reverse complement strand
ATCGACAAATGGTCAGCAATGGGAAACTCGATCTCCTCGAGGACTTCATCAATAAACGCGATGGCATTGGCCGGTTCTTCCAAGCGGGAAATAATCATCACGTCGGTCAAAATGGCTTTTCGCAATTCTGCTTCGGCGGCGGAGTTCCATTTAGTTCTCAACCCCAGATCGTCCTTGCGATCCAATTCGACAATTTCAGCAACCAATTCGGGATAGTACAGGTTGGCCAATTCTTGTCTCATCAGCGAGAGTGCTTGATCGAGAAAACGTGCGCGGTCGAGCCCTTCTGCTGCAGCCGCTTGTTTGAGTTTGTCGTCTCGTTGGATGCGAATTTCGCGACTGGTTTGCAACATCTTGACGTAATTGGCGACGCTGTCATCGGAGAAACCAGCAATGGCAAACGGCCTTGCTTGATAATCCAACAAAAATAATGTGGGAAATGCATTGACGCCGAATTGACGCGACCATTCTTGGTTTTGCTCGGTGATCGATTCTGCTTGCGATGTATTGCGAGGGAAGTCCAATTTGACTAACACAAAATCAGGTGTGATCTCGTTCAAAAACTCCGGCTGAGAGAGAATCTCTTTTTCCAAGCGGATGCAGGGTGGGCACCAATCCGAACCTGTGAACAACATCAAGACGTCTTTGCGTTCTCGTTGAGCCTGCTGAAGTGCTGCAGAGACATCTTCGGTCCAGGGATCGTCCATTACCGCAGCTGCTTGCAGCGCACCGCGAATTCCTGCATGGTCGACAGTCAAACTGCACAGGAAACCGAAAACCAAAAGCCAAGATGCAAGGCACATCAAGCGGGTAAATATCGTTTTCATGGGAGTCGTTTTCATGGATTGCTCACATTTCGCTAGAGGCTATTTGAAAAAGGGCAGACCCTTAAGAGGCGGATCGATTATTTGTCGAGGCAGTGGTCGAGGCAGTGGGTCTCGCCGGAGAGGATCTGTACTTTTTTTTCGGTAGCATCGACCGTTTGTTGCTGGAACAGTTTCCTGCATGGATAAGCTATTATATTCCCTAACCTGTTGGCTGAATAGCGTCTGCCCCTAGAAGTCTGTCCGAAACCCTAAATTACTTATCCGCAAAACGCAAGCCGCGGGCAAATCACAGACCGCTGGTGCCTTGTCGCTCACGAATCTAACAATATCCGGATAGTCTCCAAGATTGCCACCGTTTCACCAACCCAGGGTCTGCGCTCTCATTAAATAAACGCTCTTACTAGACGTGGGATTTGGTCAAACGCTAAACTAATGCAAAGGCAGGTGCCCTTCGCCCCTGTTTCAGTAGAGACTCCCGACGATTTCTGTGAACGGTTACAATTAAACAGGCTTACAACTCCACCCGAATGCTGGCTATGCCGCTACTTCCTTTAGAAGAATATATCGAACAAGCTTACCTATTTAAGGGGTTGCAGCAACGAGTGCAAACGTCCGATCCGATTCAGGAAGTCTTAAAACATTTGCGGGAAGAGATCTTGGCGACAACCAAGTTGCCGATGGCCATCGATTACTTGCTGGCCGAACTCAATCATGTCGGCACCATTTCCACGGCCATGAAGCGGCTGAGCCATTACTTCACACCCTTCCAAGCCTTCATCGTACAAATGGCCGAAGATGATCGAGGCAGTTTTGGTATGCACCAGGCGTTCTTGGTGCTGGAGAAAGAGGCAGATTATCGCTCCCGCCAACCCGATCCGGTGGGTATGTTTTTTTATCAATTTGAAACACTCTGCCGGAATCGGTTGGACTATGATCTGGGCCTATGGGCTATGTCGCAAGACGTCGTGTATATGCCCGTTTGGCAACGCTGGATTTTGTGGATGAGACATCAGATTGGTGTGATCGATCTGGCTGATATGGTCTACGTTTACAGTCAGTATTCAATCATCATGCAACAGCGAGAAGGTCAAACGTTGAAAACGCCCGATGAAATTTTGTTTGGCGAAAAAGAAGGACGGATTGCCCTGGCCAATCGGCACAAAGAACCACTTTATTTATTCTCAGCCCTGCAACGTCAATTGGGGTATCCCCAAGTACCCCTTCCGCAGCAAGTCGACACGTTGCAACAAATCATTCCACGGCTGCAACGAAAAATGGAGCAGATGGAGGTCCGAGTCAAAATGTTAGAGGACGAGCAACGCCAGCGAGGGATCGATTTAACCCAATTTTTTAAGAAGCCAAACCAATAAGGCGATCTGTCATTATATAGAAAAATCAGCTATGATAGTTCAGCCGTAACAAGAGACGAACTGGAGAGACGAATCGGATAATGGTAAGTGGATCACAAAATCAAAGGAGGAACGTGATGTTCAAAACGACATGTGGAATTTGCCCACAGTTTTTATTACTTTTTGGGACTCTATTGTTTTTACCCTTCATTCTCCCCGATGATCGTATCGTGATCGCTCAACCACCCGGTCAAATTTTAGAGTTATCTGATTTCGATCGATCGGTGAGGATTCAAGACGACTTGTTCCAACACGTCAATGGTGCTTGGTTGAAAAATACGCCAATTCCTCCCGATAAATCGAATTTCGGAACGTTTGGAAAGCTGGCAGATATTTCGCAACTGCGAGTTCGCGAGCTAATCGAACGGCTGGCCGCTGGCCAACATGCGGCCGATAGCGACGCCCAGAAAATCGGTGATTTTTATCGAGCATTCATGGATGAAGGCACGATTGAATCCAAAGGAATCACGCCCCTGCAAGATCAACTGAATAAGATCCAGCAACTCGAAACGAAAGAGGATATCTGGCTTCATTTTGGTTACTTAAAGCAGATCGGGGTGACGACGCCTGTCCGTTTTTTCGTATCCCAGGATGGTCGAAACTCCGAACGCTATTTGACTCAATTGTTCCAAGGTGGCTTGTCATTGCCCGATCGGGATTATTACTTAAAAGAAGACGAAAGTTCCGCCAAAACGCGATCTGAATTGCAGACGTATATTGCGACATTGCTGAAGCTGTCGGGGCACGCGAGCCCGCAAACAGCTGCCGAAGCGGTCCTTGAACTAGAAAGGAAATTGGCTGAAGTCAGTTGGGACCGAGTCCAACTGCGGGATGCAGAAAAACGCTATAACAAGTTCAATTTGGATGATTGGCAAGAAAAAATGGCCTCCGTCGATTGGACCGGTTATTTTTATGGAGTTGGAATCGAACCCCCCTCTGAAATCAACGTTAATACGCCCTCGTTTTTCGAATCGCTGGAAGCCATTTTTGACCAAACTCCCGAAGCGGTTTGGAAAGATTATTTGAGCTATCACTTGATCAGCACTTTCGCTCCTTATCTTTCGACTCCGTTTGTCAATGCTCACTTTGATTTATACGGGAAACAACTGGCGGGCGTCACCGAACTTGAGCCGCGTTGGAAGCGAGCAGTGAATGCGATTTCTGGTGAAGGTGCCGGTGATTTCGGTGCCCTGGGAGAAGTGGTTGGAAAACTATATGTGGCAGATAATTTCAAACCAGCCGCTAAAGCTGAGATGCAAAATTTGGTTGACAATTTGTTGCTGGCTTTCGACGCCAGTATCGATGATTTGAGCTGGATGTCCGATGCAACAAAACAGCGGGCCAAGGAGAAGCTGAACAAAATAAATACCAAGATCGGTTATCCGGATAAATGGCGAGACTACTCGCGATTGAGAGTCGATCCAGCGGATTTGTTGGGGAATGTGATTCGCTCCAATGTTGTCGAGCACTTCCGCAATGCCGACAAATTGGGACAGCCGATCGATCGTGAAGAATGGGGGATGACTCCGCAAACGGTCAACGCCTACTACAATCCCTCGAAGAATGAAATCGTATTCCCGGCCGCGATTCTGCAACCTCCCTTTTTCAGTTTGGATGCCCCCCAGGCACTTAATTATGGTGGCATCGGTGCCGTGATCGGCCACGAAATCAGCCACGCCTTTGACGACCAAGGAAGTCGCTACGATGGGGACGGAAACCTCAACAATTGGTGGACGCCAGCCGATGCGGCAGCATTCCAAGAACTGGCCGATCGGTTGGTCGAACAGTACGAAATGTACGAACCACTGCCCGGAAAACGGGTCAATGGACGGTTAACGCTTGGGGAAAACATTGCCGATTTGTCCGGACTGTCAATCGCCCACAAAGCGTTGCGATTGGCTTTGGGGGACAGCGAGCCGGCTGCGATCGCCGGATGGAACGCCGACCAGTTATTCTTCGTTGGCTGGAGTCGAGTTTGGCAGCGAAAGTATCGTGACGCGGAAATGGTCAAACGCTTGTTGACCGACTCGCATTCCCCATCACAGTATCGAGCC
>JBGTHU010000210.1:0-3905 GCA_041745975.1 Mariniblastus sp. | reverse complement strand
GGTGAAAGAGTCGCTATCTACACCGATTGGAAACGCTCAATTCCAGAAACATTAGAGGATCTGGGAATGCGCGAAAGCATGCGATCCGGCCTGGCTCAGATTCTCAACAATCCCCAAGGTGGAATGGTGCTGGTGCCGGGTGTTCCCAGTGAAGGTTATACCTCGATTTGGCGTGGCACTCTGAGTGCCTGTGATCGATTTGTACGAGATTTTTATGTGATTGAAGAGGTCAATGAGGTTGAACCTGAGGTGATCAATTTTTTTAGTATCACCTACGATCGATCAAAAGGCGAAAATGCGATGACTCCGATCACTCAATTGATGCTCAAACAACCCGATGCCCTGGCATTTAGCGAACTCCCCAATGGAAAAACTGTGGATGATGTGGTGCGTCTTTCTAACGATCAAAACAAGCCAGTGCTGGTCCGAGCACCAGGCCGAAATGTCTTCGATGCATTGCTACGGTTAATGGTGCTGGAACCCGATGCCGAGGCACTGCTCACTCGCTTAGATGCCGTGGTCTGCATGCGATTGATCCGAAAACTTTGTGATAAATGCAAAATTGCCTACAATCCGGCTCCCGCCATGTTGCAAAAGATGGGGATTCCGGCCGGCCGGATCGGCAAATTGTACAAACCAAATGTTTTTCAACCTGGTTCGGTGGACGACAAAGAAGAACCGATTCAACCTTGCAGATATTGTCAGGGTGTTGGATTCCGAGAACGGACAGGTTTGTTCGAATTGTTGGTGTTAAATGATGAAATCAGACAATTGATATTGAAAAAACCCCGCCTCGATTTCCTGCTGGCCAAGGCCCAAGATTTTGGTCACATCACCATGCAACAGGAGGGAATCGTATTGGTTGCCAAAGGTAGTGTTTCAATCGACGAATTACAACGCGTTTTAAAGAATTAAATTTTTATTGTATTGGTTTTGGGATGATAATTACGTTGGTTTTAATCGCCATTTTTCTTGTAGTGGTCGCCAGTGTCTGGTGGTTCGGTGCCTGGAGTAACTTGATTACCCTTGTCAATACCGTGCTTGCCGGTCTGGTGGCCAGCAGTTTTTATGAAAACGCGGCCCACCAACTAAGCAAAATCGACAGCTCGTTTCGACTACTTTTTCCATTCATTGCCATGTGGCTGCTGTTTGCTTTGACGTTTGTGGTGCTGCGAGCGATTACGGATACCATTTCGCGATATCGATTAAAACTGGATTTTGTGACGGAATTAGTTAGCCGTTCACTGCTGTCGATGGCAGTTGGCTTCGTCTTCGTAAGCTTCGTTGCATTTACACTTCATCGATCCCCGTTGCCCTCGGCCTACTTTCAATCATCAGAGCAATCCGCCGACGAAAGGCCGGATTTTTCCAGTTCCCCTGGAACTCCTGCCGCCAAGGAAACATTTGGCCCCGATCGGTTTTGGGTAGGGTTCATACAATTGGCTTCTACTGGTTCTTTGTCGTACACCGCAGAAGAAACCGATTTATTTCCAGCGTTGCGTATTGGTTCATACAATGAAGATCGAGTTTTCATTCCCGATCCTAACGTGAAAGTCCGTGAATTCAATCGAATGGGAGGCTATTTTGAAATTGGCAGGTTGCTTCGATCAACAATTGCCCGACAAGAAACGCTGAGAGTTGCGAAATAGAGCAAACTCCAGTCGTCGCGGAAGCCAAAATTTTGTGTAACCGTTAACGGATTCTTTCCCCGTGCAAATAGGATGAAAAATGTCAAAAGTTCTCTAAATTGGGGCGATGTTTTTGACTGTTTATGATTTCTCACCTAAGATATCTTTAATTGGCGAACATAGAGATCGTCATCAACGAATCGACCCAATCGAAAGGCGACTGAATGTACTGGCTTAACCGCAACGAGCATTCATATTTACTTGGCAAAAAAACCAAGGTTGGATTCACGCTGGTTGAATTGCTGGTTGTGATCGCCATCATCGGTCTATTGACTGGAATGTTACTTCCCGCCATCCAACAAGTCCGCGAGTCAGCTCGGCGAGTCCAATGTAGCAATTCAATGCGACAGATCGGGTTGGCGCTACACAATTTTGAATCGGCAATGGGGGTATTTCCCGCCTCCGGTTGGACTCGTCCTGGACCGGGCAATCTCCAGGGAACTTATCTGTCGTGGCGGCCCCTTATTTTGCCCTACTTGGAACAGTCCCAAATCACAGAACTTTATGATGTGAGTCTCAATTGGTGGGAAGGGAGCAATCGTGAAATCGCCTATTTTGAGATTTCCATTTTTCTCTGTCCCAGTACCCCCCAGACGGAACCGGTTGTCAGTGCAATCGCCCAACCACCGAGACCGGCAATCCAGTTTGACCGTCCCATTGGAAGGTTGGACTATGAAGCAATCATGGGCCTGCAGCCAGCATCGATTAATCCCCATTTGTCCCAAGCCTATTACGATGAAAACAATCGTTTCTCAGTGATGCACCGCAATTCGCGGAATGGATTTAAGGACATCTATGACGGTTCGTCACAAACCATCATGGTAGTTGAGTGTGCCGGACGTCCGTCCGTTTTTCGCAATCATGTTTTAAGAAATGATATTGCCAATGACCAAGGGATGGGATGGGCCGACAGCGAGGGGCCATTTAGCTTGGACGGAACGGATCAAGACGGCAATTTCGAAGGGGGCGGCCCTGCATTCGAGTGTTTTTACGTAATGAATCGCCGAAACGATAACGAACCTTATGCTTTCCATCCCCGCGGAGGAAATTTTTTATTCGCCGACGCACATGTCCAATTCATCGATCAGTCAATTGACCTCGTTACCTTCGCCAAACTGGTCACCCGAGCCGGTGCAGAAATCCTGACTGGCAGGGAATATTAAAGTGAACTGCAGATGAAAGCTTAACCAGTTACAGCAGCATCAGGATGGACGTTACCATCCAACGATTGCGTCGACCAGTCGAAAGTTAATCCAATAAAGGCGAATGCTATGAATTACCACTGCGGACACCAAAACCGTTCCGGTTATCAGCAAGAATCGTGCCGTATTCGGACGCCTTGTGGCCACTAATTGAGCGATCACGCAAACGGCGGCAACGGTCCATAGTTTGTACCAAATCAAACTATGGAAGCCGAACTTCTGCAGCACTGCATTGGCGATCGGATTGGCCTCGATCGCTCCATTGTAAAGTAGCAAGAAGGTTAGAAAGATGTCCATCACATTGGCCAAAATGAAATAGCTCGATTCCGTCTGCAAAGGCAAATCGTTTTTGAGTATCTTCTGTAACTCCATTGGTTCTTGCTTTCAAAAAATAACAAACTGCCTCGCGATTGGAATCGCCTTTTAAGTCATCGATTAAACCACGCTGATTTCGTTTCTGACGGAACTGGAGCCGGAAATTTTAATCGCCACCGACTGAGCGACCTGTTTGAGATAAAACGAGTCCAACTCACCCCGCAGAACCACTTGGTCTTCTTCCCAGTGACAATTTACGTCACTTAGTTGAGAGTAACCAAGGCAGGCCATGGTTTCGCGAATCTGTGAGAGGACCCAGTGCGGATCACTGCTTGCTTGGTTCGTATTCATAAAATCAATTTATTGCTGACCTGTCATTGGATACCGGTATAATCGGCAAAGTTTGTGCGGTTTATCCAGTCTACACGATGAAAACAAAGATTCCGATTTTTCTTGCTTTCCTGATTAAAATCATTCTATAGATTCTTTTTATTTTGTCGATAATCCTGACAGCGTTCGGTAGGAAACCCGTAAGTCTTACCGGCAAATTCGTTTATTATCTTTTAGAATGGCCAAGTTTCTGAATTTATCCAAGCTTTAATGTCGGCTTGGGACTCAATTTGGTGACTCGGTTACTCCGAATGATCGACATGTTTGGGGTTCGATCAATCGCTCGCGACTTCAAACCAGGAACAAAATT
>JBGTHU010000209.1:0-7838 GCA_041745975.1 Mariniblastus sp. | reverse complement strand
CTTATCCGTGGGAGCCGGTACCGCATTGGGAATTGCCTTCTTTGATGGGCCCTTCGTGGGTGTAGGAGGCATGACCCCGGACTATGCGTTGCGGGGAACGCTAGGCTCTAACTATCGCCTTAACCCAGCAACGACGTTGGGAGCCTACTATCAGACAAAACAGTCATTTCAATTTGAAAACGCCTTTAAATTCGGCTTGGGGTCAATCGAAGTCGCTCGAGACATTGATCTTGATTTGCCACAAAATATTGGAATCGGGATTGCCAATGAATCATTGATGGATGGCAGATTGTTATTGGGTGTTGATGTCGTGTACAAGCTGTGGGACGAGACGAGTACTTTCGGAAACATCTATAACAATCAACTGGCGGTGCAACTGGGGAGTCAATTAAGAGTGGGGCGATGGCGGCTCCGCAGCGGTTATGTCTGGGCTGAAAATCCGATTGATCCCAATCCGCTTGATTTCAATGTGGGGGGCATTCCCGTAGGTACATTGCCAGCTTTGGCATACACTCAGGGGCTGGTCGCGGTTACCAGCCAACACCGACTTACAGGTGGAATCGGAGTGGTCGATGTGCTTCCAGGAATTGATCTGGACATCATGGCTGGCGGCATGTTTCGCGACAATCAAGCCCTCGGAAATTTTTTGACTACCAACATTCAAAGTTATTGGGTGGCAGCAGGTTTGACTTGGCGTTTCGGTCGCGGGTCATGCGGCGAGCCCTGCGTGGCCGATCGCTGGCAGTGGAGCGAGGCGGATCATTGAGAGTGGCAATCGACCAATAAATCTGTGAATTCCCGCGGGCTGGTCGGCAATCAAGTCGATTTGGGTCAACCGAATCAAAACATCCACTAGACATAACCTATCCTGGCGATTAAAGTAGTGATCATTCAGCAAAACGCTGACGTTTATGACGCCTGATTTCTGTTTGATATTTTTGAGGGCAAATTCTCGGTTCGACTATTAATACGGTGTCAGGCATGGGTTTGTGTCCATTACCACGTTCATTTTTTTATGGGATTTCAAGCCGTGGGTCTTTGTCCAAGCCTCGAATGCCGAAATGCCGGACAACTCTTATCCATACAACGTTATTTGTCCTACCGCTTCAAACCGGGAAATTATTAACTTCCGAATCAACTCTTTGTATCAAAGGATCTTTTTGATGTACAGTAGGATATTGAAGGCCCTTTTTGTTGCGTGCCTCGCCGTCGTGTGGAACTCGAGTGCCCAAGCACAGGAGCCGGCAACAACAAATGTTGCAAAGCGGCCTGCGGATGAAGCAACGGTCCAGAAATCGATCCAGGATTTTTCTCGCTCGTTCGAAGCGGGCGACGCCGTAACTGCTGGACGTTTTCTGACGTCGGGCGCAGAACTGGTCACCGAGGATGGCATGATTGTGCGAGGTCGGGCCGACATCCAGGACGCGTTCGCAACACATTTCGCCGAGCATTCGCGTGTCAAAATCGAGAACATTTCGCTTGATATTCGTTTTCCTTCGCGTGACACCGCGATCTGTGATGGGGTCGTTCGGGTTACTCCTGCCGACAGCAGCTCGATGATCGACCGCTTCGAAATTCGGCTCGCTCGCGAAGATGGAAACTGGTTGATCTCGATGATTCACCAGTGGCCGCATGAGCGGGCTGCGCTGCTGGATCTGGAGTGGATGATCGGTACTTGGTCGTCGAAACAGGCTGATGCGGAAGTGCAAACCACGTACGAATGGTTTGGCAATAAGTCCTATATCCGAGCCCATTTCACGGTTCGTGAAAACGACAAGTCCTACACCGGGATGCAGATGATTGGTCTCGATCCGGGGACAGGCAGGTTGCGGACCTGGATTTTTGAAGCCGAAGGGGGCTTCGGCGAAGGGGTGGCGATTCAGGACGGCAGAGAATGGGTTTTCGAATCTGCAACACTGCTTTCAACCAACGATGAACTCCAGGTTACTAACGTTCTGGTGCGGATCGATGGCGACACATTCACTTGGCAGCCACTGGATCTAACGTTGAATGGTGAGCAGTTTGGCAATCTGCCGCCGGTAAAAGTCACACGGGTCAAATAGCATCAACGGGCATTGGCCAGCCAACTCCTTACATCAACAAAACCACTTTTGGAGTATTGAATACCATGAAACGATTGTCCGTCATATTCGCTTTAGCATTAATGATTAATTTCGCTGCAACCAACGACGCGCTCGCACAACGGGGTCGGGGAGGCGCCCGTGGTATCGGCGGCGGATTCAGCACGGCCGGCCGTGCTGCTGCTGTGACCCATGCTCCACCGCATGTCAACAACTCGTTGCCGGGAGCGGGGTCGTCGGGAATGACGTCGCGTGGCGGCAACTATCAAACCGGGCAGCGCGGTGGCAGCCATACCACCCAGGGTGGCGCGACCATTGAATACGGTGGTCGAGGCGTCGGGGGGACAACTGCGGGCGGCGTGAACTACGGCCGTGGTGTTGGTGGGATCAAAGTCACCACCGCTTCCGGTCAGGAGTTTGGTAGAGTTGGACGGGCCGGCGGTGCGGCCGGACCTGGCGGAAATGTAGCCGGGCGGTCGGGAGGTATTTCGGCCACAACCGGTCCAATGGGTTCCGGTGCCGCCATGTCGCGTGGTGGTTTTGCCGCTGGACCGAATGGAATGGCGGCCTATCGGGGAGGAGTTGCTGTGGGTCCCAATGGAGTGGTCGCGGGACGAACCGGAATTGCGGCCAATGGTCATGGAACGTACTACCATTCGGCGGCTGCAATCAGTGGTCAGGGGGTTTACGTTCGGGCCGGATGCTCTGGCTACCACGGCTGTTTCACGAACAGCTGGTACTCGCAATACCCGTCGGCCTGGTACCCACGCCCTTGGGCCGCCGCTGCCGCGTGGACTGCGGTCGCATGGTCATCCGTCGCGGCTTCCGGCGGATACCCGGCCGAAGAACCGGTCAGTTATGACTATGGTAGTTCCGTCGTTTACGAAGGTGACAACGTCTATGTGAACGGCGACGCGGTTGGAACAACCGCCGACTACGCCGAAGAAGCGACCGACATTGCCACTTCCGGAAAACAGGCTAACGCATCACCCGACGCCGACGACTGGCAACCACTTGGTGTCTTCGCAATGGTCTCGGGCGAAGAGAAATCGTCAAACAACATTTTCCAGTTGGCGATCAACAGCGACAGTGTCATTCGTGGCAATTATTACAACGCAGTCACCGATACGACCGAACCGGTTTATGGTTCGGTGGACAAAAAAACCCAGCGGGTCGCGTGGACTGTAGGCGACACCGAAAAACCGGTTTATGAAGCCGGTCTGGTGAACCTGACCAAAGACGAGACGACGATGATGGTTCATTTTGCCAACGACCGTTCGCAACAAGCGACTTTGTACCGGATCAAACAGGACGACAGCGAAGCAAAATAGCAAACATGCCTTTTCGCCGGTTGGGCGGGTAATCCAGCCCTGGTGACTTGTCAGAAAGGCCCAAATTGGGAGCGTTCTGGATTCAAACGCGAAAGATCGTTGGCTCTTGACCACTCAGAAACGGCGAACAAATCCTTGAACAAGGAAAATACACATGCAAACTCATTTCATCATTCTTCCCCTGCTTGTCTTGGGGGGCTACTCGGCGACCTATTCCCATGAATCACCGAAAATGAAAATGACGATGGAGATTCCAGCGGAGATCACCACACCAGAGAAGATCGAATCGCGCCTTGGCACTCTTGAGTTCCCAAACGGCTTCCCGACAGAGGAAACTGCCGCAAAAATCTTTGAGCACCTCGATTTCATGCATCGGGTGGAAGCTTTCCTCTATGCGTTGCCTGGCGCCTCGGTCCATGCTGCGGGCCGTGGACTGAAAAGTCAGGGTGCGGATAACCAAACCGTGCTGATTTTTGAAGAGCTGATGGATTCGAAGTCGCTCTTTCTGACCGCAAATACGGAAAGCATTTATAACTCCATGTGGTTGGACCTAAAGGACGGCCCCCTGGTCGTCGAAAGCCCGCCGAAAATCCTCGGAGTCGTCAACGACCACTGGTTCCAATGCGTTTGCGATATTAGCAACGCCGGTCCCGACAAAAGCAAGGGCGGCAAATACTTGCTTCTACCTCCCGATTATAAGGGCGACGTCCCCGAGGGATATTTGGTATTCCGCAGCCCGACCTATCAGAACTTGTATTTCTGGAGAGGATTTATGGAAAACGGCAGCACTAAGACAGCGGTGGCGAACACCAAAAGATTCGCCAAGATCTACCGACTTGCTGACGTAGACAATCCACCTCGGATGAAATTCATCAACGTTTCCGGCAAAGAGTTCCACACCATTGGCGGAAACGATTTCAGCTTCTTCGAGGATATCAATGAGATCGTTCAGTCCGAGCCGAACGAAGCCTACAGTCCCGAAATCCTCGGTATGCTCGCCGCCATCGGCATCGAGAAGGGCAAACCCTTCGCACCGTACGCGCGGATGAAAAAGATCCTCCCAAGCGGTAGCAGTTGGCAATTCCACCGAACATCCCGGCAAAGGCTGGAACGTTGGTTCGTCTCTATCGTCCGGAGGAAACTTGGTTCGACAAGACGTGGACGCTCGGTGAAATCGAGCCAGTGAAATAACAACCGTTCCGACGCAACCATAAACTCAAGTTCCTAAGCAACAAGAAAGACTAATTCAAATGAAGCTACAAACGATCGCAACGCTCATTGCTCTCATCATAGCCTATGCCCTGCCTGCGTTGGCGCAGGATGTACTCCCTTTTCCGCCCACGCCTTCTGCCAGCGAAGCCGGGCTCACGATGCAAACGTCAACCTATAAAAAAAGAGTTCACCCGCAGAGGCTTGCTGAAGATGCGCCTAATATCCTCATTATCCTGATTGATGACTGTGGACCTGCCACGCCCTCAACCTACGGTGGTGAAATTAATACCCCAACCTTGAGCCGTATTGCTAATTTGGGAATTTCCTACAATCGATTTCACTCGACGGCCATGTGTTCTCCAACGCGGGCCTCGATACTTACCGGAAGAAATCATACCGTAGTTGGGAATGGGCAAATAGCCGAAATAGCGAATGATTGGGACGGCTTTAGCGGAACCATTCCCAAGACTTCGGCAACCGTTGCCGAAGTGCTGAAGGCCTACGGATATAACACCAGTGCTTTTGGAAAATGGCATAATACGCCTGCTGAGCAAACAACATCTAAAGGTCCTTTTGATTACTGGCCTACCGGCTATGGTTTTGAATATTTTTATGGATTTCTGGCTGGTGAAGCATCACAATACGAACCCCACATGGTTAGGAATACAACCGTAGTAGAGCATCCCAAAACGACGCAAGGCAATGATCACTATCACCTCACCGAAGATATAACCGAAGATGCCATAAAGTGGCTAAAAGAGCAACAAGCTTTTGCACCTGATAAACCTTTCTTTATGTATTGGGCTCCGGGTGCTGTGCATGGTCCACACCACGTAGCCAAAGAGTGGGCCGATAAATACAAAGGCAAATTTGATGATGGCTGGGATACCTACCGTGAGCGAGCCTTTAACAGACAAAAAGAAATGGGTTGGATTCCCCAAGATGCGCAGTTGACCAAGCGCGACGAAACTATGACAGGATGGGATGCTATTCCTGAATCTGAAAGAGCGTTCCAAAGCAGGTTAATGGAAGTGTATGCCGGATTTACTGAACACACAGATTACAACGTAGGCTTGCTTATTGATGAAATCGAAAGGCAAGGCAAACTTGACAACACCATCGTTTTCTATATCTGGGGTGACAATGGCTCCTCTGCAGAAGGGCAAAATGGAACGATCAGCGAATTGCTGGCTCAAAACAGTATTCCTACGACCATCCAACAACATATTGACGCGCTTGAAAGGCTTGGTGGCTTGGATGTTTTGGGATCGGCAAAAACGGATAACATGTACAACGCTGGTTGGGCTTGGGCGGGCTCGACCCCTTATCGGTCAACAAAATTAGTTGCAGCACATTTTGGAGGCACGCGCCAGCCGATGGCTGTCTCGTGGCCTAAAAAAATCAAAAGCGACAAAACACCCCGACCGCAGTTTCACCATGTAATCGATATCGTACCGACGATTTATGATCTTTTAGACATTCAGGCTCCTTTGGTGGTTAACGGTTTTACGCAAGAACCAATCAATGGCGTGAGCATGGAATACACCTTTGCTAACCCAAATGCAGAAGGAACCAGAAAACTGCAGTTTTTTGATATCATGGGAAGCCGCGGTCTTTACTATGACGGTTGGTTTGCTTCTGCCTTTGGCCTGCGCAATCCCTGGATTCCCGGACTTCCGGAAGGTGCGGCTACCTGGAATCCTGAGGAGGACACATGGGAACTTTATAACATTAACGAAGACTGGAGTCAGGCGAATGATTTAGCCAAAGAAATGCCCGAGAAACTGGCAGAAATGAAGAATATGTTTCTGGTGGAATCTGCCAAAAACAAAAACCTGCCTATCGGTGGTGGTCTATGGTCCATTATATACCATCCGGAAGATTCACCTTCAACTCCCTACACAGATTGGACCTTCAGCGGGCGGATCAAACGAATGCCTGAATTTGCAGCGCCTAAATTGGGTAAGTTCGACAATGACGTCAGTATGGAAGTCATGGTTCCAGAAGATGCCAACGGCGTACTTTATGCACTTGGAGGTTTTTCTGGTGGGCTCACCTGCTTTGTAAAGGATGGCTATTTACACTACGAGTATAATCTATTTTTAATCGATAGGACGCGAATCAAGTCAAAAACAAAACTACCAACAGGGAATGTTAAAATCGATGTTGTATCCAGATTGACATCACCTCAACGCGGATCTGCACTTGATGTCACTCTAATAGTAAATGACAACGTGGTAGCAGAAGGGCAAGTGCCAATAACAGCAGCATTTGCATTCACCGCAAACGACTGCCTTGACTTTGGTAGCGATTTGGGTTCGCCAGTATCGATGGATTATTACGATTTGGCGCCCTTTGAATTTAATGGTGACATCGGCACGACAAAAATTTGGTATCCCAAGAAATAGAATCGGAAAAACGATTCCTGTTTTTCCAGCGTAGGCTGGCTCGTCCATGGTCCGACAAGCCTTGGAAGTTGGACGAGATTGAACCGGTGAAATAGTTGAAGTTCCGACGCAACCATAAACTCAAATTCCAACCCAACCAAAGAGATTGGCCCAAATGAAAATACAAACCGTCACAACAATCATAGCGCTCACGCTCACGGCAGCCTACACCCTGCCTGCATGGGCACATAATGAGGCCGTGACACCCGCCGAGGCTCGCGAAATTGCCAAGGAAGCCTTATATCTACGGCTACCCGCTGGTGGACAACTATCGTGCCCAGTACGCCTACTGCGTGGACCAAAGCGATCCGAACTTCAAAGCGTCCTGGAACCAGATCAAGAACATTAATCGCGTCTTCACTCCGGCCGATACGACGATGCGCCCGCGAGGGGTTGTCGGATTTTCGATCACATAGCAATTCAATTTATCGCGAACGATAAGGTCAGCGCGTTCTTCGTCTTCTTCTGGCAGTACCTCGACGGTAAAGCCAAGTGCATCAAATATGTGTTTGGCGGATTCTCTTGCTCGTTCCATACTGTTTCCGGATAACGTCCAAAATCACCCGGTCGCGACGAGCGATTCTCCATTGTCAAAACGCCCGACTTCGCGACTCGGGTGCATTTTATTGTTCAAGTAAGCCGCTATCGCGGCGTAGAGTCGAAGTTTAAATTTTTTTAGTCATAGTGGTTCCTTTTCACTTCACATTGAAAAGGAGTAACACGATGCCGTCTTACGAAAGTCTACCCGCTGAATCCAAATTCTTCAA
>JBGTHU010000208.1:0-5413 GCA_041745975.1 Mariniblastus sp. | reverse complement strand
GCCCCCATTCGACGAGAGACTCAAACTCACCATCATCTTTGGTGTACGATCGCAAGAGCTGCAGTGCGGGTTCGGCGTCTTTTAGTGGCCGAGAATGCCGCACAATACTGGTCGTTGTGTTTCCGTCGTTTGGGCCGGGTTTTCTACAGACAGCGATTATTTCATCGCGATCGCCAATGGGATCGGGTGAGAGCATAATCGTGAGCGATCGATCTTCAGCATGTTTGATCGCGATCGACGGTTTGGAAGCAGAGTTATTCCAATCGAGCTGACGGAACTTATCTTCCACAATGCGAGAGCTTGCATCGCTGGCACTGACTGGCGAACCCGTCGATTCTATTTCGTTGCTGTCAACATTGATCCACTTCCAGCTGAGTCGGGGGTACTGCTCCTCCAGCACTACGTCGCCAGCGGGTTGGGATTGCTCCGTAGGCGGCATCGCGGTCGAGGGAGCGTTGCGCGGCGAGCAGCCTGAGATGGACGCGACCGCGAGAACGACGGATGGTACTAGAAGTCTCATGAGTGTGTACACGTATCGTTTAGGTGCATAAAGAATCCATGTAAGTCCTGGGCATCGGGTGGGAGCCATTTGCTAAAATCTGGCGACTCGAACCGGTGATCTCGGGTCGCAACAATCACACGAAACAACCATTGTCACAATCTTCCTAACCCCATACCCATGGAGCTTTAACAATGAATATTCTCGCACCGGACCTCGGCAAATTCAATACAATGTGCTGCTTTTTTGATACCGATTCCCGAAAATATCACTTTCTTAATGCCGCTACCGATCGAAAATACCTGGAAACGGTGTTCAAGAATCACTCCCTTGACTTGTTGGTGATAGAAGCTTGCGGTCCTTCGGGCTGGATCACGATCTTGGTGGAATGTGCTTGGGTGTCGTTGCGTTACAACCCCCGGAGCCAAGGCGGTCCGACCAAAGCAACACGGCCAAAACCTTCCTCTAGGAGAAGAGCGGTTGTTAAACGTAACGACTTGAAAGGACCGACTGCCCAGCGAAACAAAGTAAACAAAACAACGAAGGGCGTTGAGCTTCTGACTTAGACGAGAAGTAGCCAACGGTTGGGGCAAACGTTTCGGCTCGTGCCTGCACGGGGACAGACTCCTTGGAGCAGACTCCTTGGAGTTATCCTTTTCGTAACGGTGTAGCCCCCAATGCTTGCCGTCCACCAGAACCGTTAGCAGTCGCAACTCGTTGCCTTCAAACGAATCGGATGGTTCGCCGCCTTCATTCGGGTCAGGGAAAACACAAAACACCCGACCAGCACAGCGGTGAGCATCGCAGCAATGGGAAGAATGACCCCTGTTATCGTCACCCTTGGATCGAACGCCAGAGAAATAATCGCAACAAATTGAACGCTCTGAGTCAATAATGCAAGAGTAATGGAGGAAATGGAGCACAGCCTCAGTGAACGCGGCCACCTCCAGAACACCAAACTTGCGATCGCGATCAAGATCTGCAGAACGAAGAAAGCTCGTAATACAGGCCATCCGTACGCCATCGGATTATTCACGAATCGCAGAATGAAACCCAGTCTGCCGAAATCTCCGCTCAAGTAGTTGTAAGCGGAATAGCCCAACGCTATTGCGAGAACAAACAGCGACGATCTTCGGCCGAATTGTTGTGTTGCTTTCATTGCAGGATTGGTAGAAATGAATAAAAAGATAGTTGGCAACCACGCTGAGCATAGTCTATCATCGGATAATGTGAGTGTCCTCCGTCGCGAATCCGCCAGTCTAAGTGATTTCGGACTCACCGGAAACCAGCTTGGGATTTTGCTTCGTTGCGTTTTCGCCCATTCGGTGTAACGTATCCAGTGACAGCCAAATTCCAGCAAACGGAAAGAGTAAGATCCAGACTTGATTCTGACCGAGCAGCGGCGCGATGCTCATGAACGTGCAGATCGACAACCCAAACGTTGCTAACCATCTGTGGACGCTGGAACGGTCAATTACGCCAACGATTCGTCGCAGCGTGAACCAAGAGATAACTCCGGTAGTCACCAGACCGATCATTAGTAAACCGATGGACGCAACGTTTAAATGGTTCATGAGTGTTCCTTTCGGGTCGACGAACGCTGGTGTTCACCGAGTCGCCACCAGTGAACATTGATTTCAAGAATCGCGTTGCAGGCGACTTCGGCGCAACACGTTGATCGTCGATCCGATGTAGTGGCTAGACGATTACCATTTGGTTCGGTGAAACAATTGTAACAATTTTTCACGACACAAGTCAATCAAGGTTGTCCTTTGAGCATGATTTACGGCCTTGAGACACGATACGATTCATGGCCTCGCCTACAGGAATGTAAAACAAGGCAGCAAGCATTATGACGATACTTGTGCCGAGAAATCGCATTCTTTGCGGGGAAGGTTCGTTGGGAATTTGCCAGATGATTTGCAGTACAATAACGACCGAAACGGCCAGAGAGATCACAAAGACAATAAAGGCAAGAATTAAGGACAATTTCATAGTCTTGTTCGCTACGAGCGCGGGCCTGGATGGGAGTCAAGCAGTGCGGCCAGGCAGGCCAGCACCAACGGCCCTTTGGGGGAAGCCAATAGCAGCCAAGCCGGATGATTTCGCCGCAGGGCAATATAATTGTTAACTAGTTTCCGGGACATCGTGGTGCTGTTTGGGTTTGGCGTCAAGCTTTAACGAACCAAAAAAATATCTCGCACGTTGTTTGAAAATAAAGCAGATCAAATTAATAAAATAAAAATCAAATCGATTTTGATTGTAGGTTATCGAGTTGGCAAGTCAACCTTTTTGGCATTCCTTTGAGGCGAACGGGCTTCTTGATCCAAGGCCTTGACCTTCGGTTCGCTCCTAACGCGGTACGCGAAGTCAAAGCCTCATTTGGTTATTTTTCGATGGTTTGCAATCGAGCATGCCATCTGTCGGCCGTCAGTTGAAAACGACGAATCCAATGGAAGCAACGATAAACGACCAGCGTCTGTAGGCGTTCATAAAAAGCAATGCTAGCCGGTTCGTAATTCAACTTTTGTAGGACGCGGATACACCTTTGATTGTTGGAAAAGCAGTCCGATATTACGGTATCAATTTGGCGATCACTAAAGAAACGATCAAAAAGCTGCGACAGCGCGAACAATGCGATTCCCTGTCCCCAGTATGCAGGGTCGAGATTCCATCCGCAATAGCACGTCCGCTGATTATGGACCTCGAAGTGAAATTGGCTTATGTGGCCTATGACCGTGTTGTGCCGTAAGATCGTCGTGCATTTGAAGACCATGTGCTCATTCTCGAGCTCACCAAAAAGTTGTTCTTTCCATACCTCGATCGTGTCCTGACGCGATAGTTTGTGCTGGTGTGGTTGAACCAACGGATGGGAGCGGATTCCAAAAATGTCGATCAAGTCGGATTCGGTAGTATCGCGTGTGACAATGTTCATGTGTCTACGTTGGTATCGCTGTGAGGCAAGGCAGATCACGCCCGCGGCAGCCAAGTGCGAGCAAGTGTTGTTGGTGTCAATTTATGAGGCCGCAAATCGCAATAGAGTTTGCTTTGGCGATCGGCAGATAAAAACTTACCGGGCAGCTCGCGCCGCTCCGCTGCCAATGTTAGTTTTTTATCTGCCGCTCAGCTTGCAGAAAGATGCTTGACCATGCTACGCTCTGCATAAAATATCACAATTAACCTCGCGTTCCCTCTCGTTTTTTCACCACCTGTACCCAGATTTTAAAAAGTGGCACGGCAAATGCAGTACTATTCTTTCGGAAGTGGTTCACTGATGGATGTTAACCCATTCAGAAGTGGAATAGAGACGAGGCAGTACCTGAACTGGCAATTTTTAGCCAGTTCAGGTTGCAATTATCCTTTTTTACTGTGTTTTTTGAGATTTTTCTTCTCAACAGGTTGTCGGGAACTCTCCCATCCGACAACCTGTTTTTTTTATGCCTGCATTAAAATCGAACAGTGTATTAAAATTGAACACCTCAAACAGAACAATGTTGTTGAATTTTTGCGACAATCGTCGAAAAAATTCCACTTGATCAGCAAATTGAGATAATAATTAATATAAGCGAGGGGTTGGCGATCCTATTCCTTCCAATGCACCACTACGTGCCAATTGTTGGGAGGGATGTTTCGAGAAGGTTTGCCCCGTAGCATTTCAACCGAAAAAGCAAAAAGAGCGAAAAGGATCTCTGAAATGAGTTCTGACCGACATTCTTATCATTGGCGTTGCTGCTGGTTATTCTGCACTTGGTTTGTGTTTGCCGTTGCCACATTACCATTGATGGCTCAACCCCGCGCCCAACGTTTTACTTCTAATGAATCAGCGGCTGATTATCGCATCGAGCAGATCAATCAGATGGTGAATCAAGTTTGGGAAGACTATGAGTTAAAACCTGCGGCTGAGGCGACCGAGGGCGAATGGGCTCGTCGGGTTTTTCTGGATTTGATCGGGCGGATTCCCAGTGTCGACGAATTAGAGGAATTTCTTGGCGACCGCAGTGACGACAAAAAGCGGAAGCTTGTCGAAAGGCTGATGTACGACGATCATTACACGGATGAGTTTGCCAGGCATTGGACAACGTTTTGGACGAATCTGTTGATCGGTCGCACCGGAGGAACGGACAATCAATCGATGATCAGCCGCGAGGGGATGCAGAAATATCTGCGCGACTCGTTTGCTCGCGAGAAACCGTATGACCAAATGGTGCGTGAACTGATCACGGCCACGGGTACGACAGTTCCGACAGCCGATAATTTCAACGGGGCGACCAATTTTCTGATCGACAAAGTCAATCAAGAGGATGCAGCCTTAGCGACGGCTGCGACATCGCAAATATTTTTGGGACTGCAAGTTCAATGTGCCCAGTGCCACAACCATCCCTTTAATGATTGGAAGCAACAAAAATATTGGGAAATGAATGCTTTTTTTCGACAAGCTCGGGCCTTTGGTGGAATGGCGGATGGAACGATGAATGCCGTAGCCGCGACGCTGGCTGATCAAGATTTTGCTGGCGAGAGTCGACGTAATCCGAACGAGGCGGAACTGTATTACGAACTGCGAAACGGCTTGCTTTCCGTCGCTTATCCGGTGTTTGTTGATGGCCAAGAAATTCCTCGAAGCGGATATGTCAAAGTGGTCAATCGTCGCGAGCGGCTGGCTGATTTGGTGATTGGATCTCCTTGGTTTACCAAGGCGATTGTCAATCGAATGTGGGGTCATTTCTTAGGCTATGGATTTACGACTCCCGTCGATGATCTTGGCCCGCACAATATCGCCTCCCACCCCGATCTGTTGGATTACTTGTCGGGGGAATTTGCCAGCGAGAGTTTCGACCTCAAGTCGTTGATGCTGTGGATCACGCTATCCAAGCCTTACGGACTATCCAGCGTTCGCACCAAGGCCAATCAGGCGGA
>JBGTHU010000207.1:0-1707 GCA_041745975.1 Mariniblastus sp. | reverse complement strand
CACGGAGACTCCATGAGACGCTTGAGACTTTCGCACTTTCTCCCGTGGCATCACGGCGGGCGGCATCGGCTCGATCCCATCGGCGAATAACAAAACTTGATCGGTGTACTCGTGGTTAACGCAGATTATGCCGCGCTGGTTCGGGTCGTGGCCAGGAATCTCAAAATACTCCATTCCATCGTGCCCCATGCCCGCCTGCAAATCCTGGTCGGCAGCGGTATTCGAGCCGTCGCTACGGAAAACAGGAGAGTGGCCGTTGATCGGATCGCCCCAGCGATACAGAACTTCTGCGGTGTAACCCTCGGGAACAACGACCGCATCTCGCTGAGACGCCGGAACGGATTTGAATTGGAATAGGTCCGACTTTCCGGCGGATCCGGTCAACGAATTAAACTCGATCGAATCGGCGAGTAAATTTCCAGCACTGGATGAAGTCGCAGGCAACATCACCGCACCGCACGCGGTGGCTACCGTGACATGTAAAAAAGAACGTCGATCGATTGATTCCTGAATGATTTGGGACATCGGTTTGGCCGCACGTGGTCCAGCTTCATTGCTGACTGTCATGGTTTATCCTCGTTGGATGGTCGTTCGCGTAAAAACAAGTGACGATTTGCAATCAATGTAAGCTCTCTCAATCGCGATGACCAGCAAGCCCAAAAAAAATTCATCAGATTTTCACAACCGGAATGAGCAATTTCAACGTGTTGTTGGGCACGAAGCCTGGGTGTTCGCGTTGGGCATGTTCTGTCTATTTTGGCACAATTGTGGGTTCGGGCCCACGAACATAAGTAAGGAACGGATCACACTTTCGGTGTTTTTGACAATTTCTATCACTCATTCGCAAGAGCCTATCTGGAAAAGGGACAGACCCTTGGGAGTCGAGTCGATTTATCAAGCTATTTGGACTCGCTGAAAAGCGCCTGCCCCCTTTTCAGAAAGCCGCTATGGAAATTTAATAAATCTGAATCATAATTCACTCTGATATTTCGCTGGCAACTTGGGTAGCTGGCTCAAATTTGACAGGACATTTTTTTTTGAGGACAACTGGAGATGTTAATTTCGACGATGAGTCGCGTTTTGAATCCGCTGATCCGCCACGGTGCATTCGTGTGTTTGTGGATAGTTGCCTACCAATGTCAGGGGCAAGAGATACCGGAATCAGCGATGATGCGATTTCCTGATGTCAGTGCCGATCGCATTGTGTTTGTCTATGGTGAAGATTTATGGACGGTCTCTCGGGATGGAGGAGTGGCAACTCCACTGGCCGCCCCCTTGGGTGAAGAGTCGCTCCCCCGTTTTAGCCCCGATGGCAGTCATGTTGCGTTTGTAGGAAATTACGATGGAAATCAAGACGTCTATGTAATTCCCGTTGCAGGTGGCCCGGCCAAACGAATCACATACCATCCAGCTGCCGAGCTGTTGTGTGACTGGAGCCCCGATGGAAAGCTAATTTTTTCGTCAAACGGTTATGCGGGGCTTTCGCGACAATCGCAATTGTTTATTCAAGGATTGGATGAACCGTTGGAGCGACCCCTTCCGGTTCCTTACGGTACCAATGGCACCATTTCAGCTGATGGAAAGTGGTTGGCCTATACTCCCCACAGTCGCGACTATCGGACTTGGAAACGCTATCGAGGGGGCATGGCGTCGGATGTTTGGTTGTTCAATTTGGAAACTCAAGAGTCGAAACAGATCACCGATTTC
>JBGTHU010000206.1:0-5006 GCA_041745975.1 Mariniblastus sp. | reverse complement strand
CTCGGTTTCACTGATTGGACTCAAGCCCAAGAACTGCTGCCCTGTCAGTTGAGCCATCATCCGGCCCTCTTTCACTTGTACCGTCAGAATAACACCGGGGGCCAGTTGATACTTTCCTTCCAGCCGTTTAGCAATTTTGGGGTCAACCTTGAATTCCTGATCGAATGTCGTTGGCGGGACGTTCATGCCGACGCAAGTTTGGAAAATCTGCTCGGCAAGTCGATCCAACTGCATCTCAGCCGTGTTACTCAACATCACCGTGGCACATTTGAGGTCTCGATTCACCAAGATCATGCAGTGATATCCGCCAGTCTGTCCGTTGTGCCATCGCGTGGAGCCATCACCTGCGATCATCCAGCCCAGCCCCATGGCAGGGTTCCCTTGCATTGCTGGCTTGTGCTGCTTCCAAGCAAGATCGAATGCCTTGCCCAGTGCCCCGTCCGGTGGGATGAGACATGCTTGAGCAAATAGTAGCATATCATCCACCGTGCTGCGAATCCCGCCGCAGCCAACCAACGCATCGAAGTCCCATGCGCTGTCTGGCAGCAAAGCAGAATTGTGGGGAGGGGCGAATCGAGGCGATTGATCTTCAGACAACCGGACTGTTGTGTCAGACATCCCCAGCGGCTGTGCGATTACCGTCCGAAGCAATTCCTCGTAACTCACACCAGCCTGCTGCGAAAGCAAATCGCCCAATAAACCAACGCCAAGGTTGGAGTATTCATAGCCTTCATCAGGCTTCCTGGCAGGGGTTGCCTTGATCATATATTGGGTCAGCATGGCTCGATCATATCCCTTGAAGGGATTGGTCGAATCGGCTGGTGCCAGATTAAGCGGCATGACTGGCAGGCCCGACTGATGGTGCGATAGATGGCGAAACGTAATGGAATTACCAACCGCTGGATTCGTTTCAGCAAGCTCAGTCATCACGGTACTAATCGGTTCGTCCAACTTGATCTTTCCCGATTCGATGGCATTGGCCAACAGAATTGAAGTGAAGACCTTTGAGATCGACCCAATTTCATAAATTGTGTTCCCGGTAGCGGTCTGATCCAAGTCAGCCGAAAGGGTTCCAAAATTTCCCGTCCAACTCTGCCCATTGGCGACCACACCGATGGAAAGGGAGTTGACCTTTGGGTGCGTCAGGTAGGGCTCCACCAGCGAAACGATTTTCTGTTCGTGCTTAAACGGATCTTGGGCAGATACCTGGAAAGTTACGCAGACCAAAAATGCAAACGATAAAATGACACAACGCATAATGTTTCTCCAATTAAGGCACTCGCCTAAAAAATTCAAGACTTCGATTATTTTAACAGATTGAAGCGAGGTGTGTGAGGTCGGGGTGTGCAAGTTGGAGTATTATGCAAGTCATAGCCGCCCCATTGGGATGTGCGTATCCCGCCCAAAGTTCTCATACAACCCAATTCATTCAGCTACCATTTTTGAGCGAGAAAATCTGAAGACCTATCCCGGCAAACAACCCCGAAACCAGCTTCCCATTAGGCTTACTTGGATTCAAATTCTGCAAAAATTAGTACCATGAACTAATGCAACTATGCTGCTTGAGGTGTGCTTGTGGTGTCCAGTTACCCTCCCCTCGCTGCGCAGCTGAAACGCCTCAATTTGAAATCGCTTAACCTCAAATGAACTTGCCCCGAATTCTGACCATACATTATTCAAAAACAGTTTGACACAAAAGTTGCCTCAGCCGTAAGCCCAGCAACAGGGATTATGCCATACGATGAAGTCAACTAAAAAAACGGACATGCAATTAAGCTTACAGCCAAACAAATTTCCTCAAGGTTCGAGGGGGAGAGTGAAATCCCCACTCGCATGCGAAAGCTCCAACGGAACGGCCTTAGTGACGCCCCTTCGGGGCATTGGCGATTAGGTGGGGCAAACTTCTATTCTAGGGTTTCACGTCGCTCCTCCCTGGGCTGACATCGGGCCGTTCCTTTGGGGGACGGAAAAGGGGACGGGGACGGAAAAGGGGACGGGGGTCTTTTTAAGATGGAGCGATTAAATTTGCATCGTCGGAGCGATGGGGCGGTTGCTGCGTTGGGTCACTGCCAACCATACACTTCGGTACCACACCCACTTTCAAATTCCGGGGAAGGCCATTTGTATCAAGCTCGCCTCAAGAGCTTTTCCATCGCCGATGACGATCATTTCTTAGTGGTCTGTCGGTACGTCGAAAGCAATCCACCACGTGCCGGATTGGTGATCCAGACCGAAGACTGTGTCGTCCATTCGGAGGTGACGCTTGAGTGGGGAAATCAGCCCAACGCACCGGACTGGATTACACCCTCGACCCCTGTGGCCGCCCGTCCAAGGTTCATTCGCCTCTAGAGAAGCCACAGCTTCCGTAAATTACCCCCGTCCCCTTTTCCCCGCACCCAGAAGATTAATGTTTCCTAAAACGAAAATTCGCCATTTCTTAACATTGCTCGAGTAAGATGCCGAGCAGTTTAAGATTTTCAAGTTAAGTTACTTTAGTTTCAACCGGGAGAAATTTATGAGATTTTTAGTTGCTGTTTGTTTCGTGTTGACTTCGGCCACAATGAGTCGAGGCGATATTTTAATTACAGAGCTTCACCCAACAGGGAGTTCTAATTCTACTTATCAAGAGGATTGGTTTGAGCTTACCAATATGGGTGCATCGGCGGTTGATATCACGGGGTGGAGCTGGGATGATGATTCGGATGGTGCCTCCTCGACGTTTGCATTTTCAGGAATAACATCAATTGCCTCGGGTGAGTCCGTAGTCTTTATCAAAGGAACTGCATCGACGTCTGGCGTGGCATTTATTGACGATTGGTTTGGTGGAAATGCTCCTGCGGGATTTCAACTCGGTTTCCACGATGGCCCTGGTTTGTCAGGATCGAACGGTGATGCAGTCAACATCTTTGACAGCACTAACGCTCTCGTCGCTCGCCTAGAGTATCCAGCGTTTAACATTCCAGTTGGAACAACCCTTGACAATGCAGCAAGAATTATCAATGGTTCCACCTCAACGCTTAGCGTTGCAGGTGTCAATGGAGCATTTGTTTCGGGCAGCGGCCAGATTGGATCGCCCGGTGCTATTCCGGAACCATCAACCATGAGTTTTCTTGGATTGGCTGGCTTGGGATTATTGCTTCGCCGACGAAACGCTTAATTGAGCAATACGCTTGATTTCAAAGTTTAAATTCAAAACGGTTGCAGATTCAAAAATCGAATTCTGCAACCGTTTTTTATCATACTTTACGTTTTGCCATTAAGCGGCTGTTCTTGTTCTTGTTCTAGTTCTGCGGCCGAGTGGCGGAATCGATTGCATGCCTCAGTTCCGAGGGCTGGAGTTGGGTGTTCCGAGGGCTGGAAGGTGGGTGTTCCCTTTGAAAAAAATCGTTCGAAACCAGCCTCTTTTCGCCACTTCTCGCCGAAAACCACTATTCAACTTGGTTCTGATATTTAAAGGAAACACGATAGGACATACAGCCTCGAAGACATCCCTGAAAACAAAAGGGAGTAATGACTGTTGCCGCCCCTGCTTGAGGCCGAATTTGATTGTCGGCGCGTTGACGTTCGATTTTTCGTTGTCGATTTGAACCTTCAGCTGATTCAATTTCCATTCGGGCTGATTCGCCGCCGTGGGATTGTAAAAAATTGGATTGCGACCAAAATAGGGAAAACTTAAGTGTCACTGATCTTTAAAATGACAACTTTAAAGGGTACAACGGAGGATGAGTGAATTCGACCAACGGGGTGGGTTTCACACGTTGATCAATTCAAACTGAAAATCGTACAAGCGTTAAGATTCTCTATTTTTAACAGACGATCGTCTTGGCAATTGTGACCATTTACTCCGAAGGGATAGTGTATGCAGGAATCAATCGAATCGCCTGTTGGTCTCTTGAATTCAAGTGATTTTGCGCATATCAACCAATTAGTTGACGGTTTGTGGATTCGTTATTTGAATGGGACTGTGATCGACATCGATTCGATTGCACTACGGTATCCACCCGCTTGGGCTCAAGAATTTCTTGAATGTTGGGCCGCTAAAACTTCCAAAAACATGGATAGGATTGACTCTCATCCGTTGCAAATTCCCGAGTATAAGATTGGCCGCGAGTTGGGACGAGGTGGAATGGGAATCGTTTATGAAGCCATGCAAACCCGACTTGATCGTCGTGTGGCATTGAAAGTACTTCCAGGTAAATGTTTGGCTTCACCAGTGGCAGTGGCTCGATTTCAAAACGAAATTCGCGCAGCAGCCGGTTTGCATCACAACAATATCGTGCCGATTTTTGAGGCAGGTGATGCGGAAGGGGTGATCTTCTATGCCATGCAATTGATCGATGGGTGGAACTTGGATCGAATACGGAAGGAAATTCATGAATCTCGCCTTGGTCAGCAATCGATCCGGGGTAGAAAAGATTTCCAATTGCCTGCTGAAATTCCGTCTCTTGTGACCACGATTATCGCGCAGAAAACTCCCATCGCAAATTCTGCTGGCCGTACCGACTTCACCGGAGCTCTACCCAAATTTACTCGGGTTAATTTTGAACCAGAGTCATTTATTGACCGTTTTAATGCCTCTCAAGACGACTTTGCTACGTCACACTTGGAATCGCCGAGACTTGACGTTGCTCGACTTTCAAGCGACGACTCTCTAGATGAGTCTTCTGATTTATCTAATCAGATCATAATACCATCAGCGGGAAGGGCACATTGGCGATTTGTGGCTGAGATTGGAGTACAAATCGCCTCAGCCTTGCATCATGCTCACCAACGAGGCGTTATTCATCGTGACGTAAAGCCCGCGAATATAATACTTGATCGAGATGGAGTCGCCTGGCTGGCGGATTTTGGTTTGGCCCAAAGTAGCAACTCCGATTTGTTGGGAAAAATGGAGGCGCCGGGCACGCTGCGATACATGGCTCCCGAACGTTTTCAGGGAGACAGCTCTGTGGCTTCGGATACTTACGCGTTGGGAATTACATTGTTCGAATTGTTGGTGTTGGAAT
>JBGTHU010000205.1:0-3770 GCA_041745975.1 Mariniblastus sp. | reverse complement strand
TCCTGTTTTACCCATTAAATCGATTCAAATAAAAATAGAGGTTTTCAGTTGTAGAACAGTCAGAATTGTAAGGCAAGGGACCGGTTGTTGGCAAGTCAGCAAGTTGGCAGATCTCATTCCATGCCACTTCAAACCGCGAAAATTTAACCCAAGTGGAGACCGTCAACGGTCATAAAAAAAAGGCCTGCTAACGAGCAGGCCTTTAATCTTTATTTTCTTCAAACTAGATCAATTTATGACTAATTGACAACTTGGGATGGTGAGTCTGGCCCTGGATCATCCGAACCGGAAGTCGAGATGGCAACAACGCCACCGGCCAAGCCGCCCAGCATCAGCAAGCGACCCAAACCACCACCGCCTCCGAAACCGCCGCCGCGACCAAGTAAACCACCACCACCGCCACCTCGGTTCAGCAAACCAACGCCGCTGTCACCACAAGCACCGCACGCTCCACCCATCGCTCCACCGCTGACAAAGCCGCCACCGACGTCTCCACCTTGGACGAAGCTACTTCCACCACCGAACTCAAGCGAATCTTGAACGAACATCAAATCCTCTTGACCGGCCAAACCGACTTCTAACATGTCGCTGTCAGGGCCAAGAGGGAGGGCAACGGCAACTGCGTCGCTGTCGGCTTGATCCGCATCCGCTTCATAAGCAACAAAGCTAACTGCTGCAAAACCAACATCACCTGTTGCAATGAATTCGTATACGCCTGCTTCCATCGAGTCGACACTAAACAGGCCGTTTTCATCGGCAACCAGTTGAGCAACTTCGACGCCGTCTTTGATCAGGTGAATCGTTGTTCCTTCGGCGATTTCAACCGAGCCAACCAAAGGGGTTACTCGACCGCTTAAGGTGCCGTCATTCAAGCGAACACGATTTGTTCCGGCAACTGGATGTCCGGCGTTTTGATTTGCCTTGAGAATTTCGTCAGCCACTTTGCGAGGCAAGCGAGCTTGGAGTGCTGATTTGGCAACGTCCGACTTCACTGAGATAGTCGCTGCTTCAATAAGATTCGCTTCAGCATCTCCTTCGGCGACAACTCGGATTCCGTAGGCGACCAAACCTTTTTCACCGGTGGCGATTAAAGAATACGAACCAGCGGCCAAACCTTCCACGGAGAAATTGCCATTGCGATCAGTAGTCGCTTGTTTAATCACCTCTCCGTTGCTGAGGAAAAAGACCTTCATATCAGCTGTGCCGATCACTGAGTTGGACGACTGCTCGATTGCCGCGATGCGTCCAGTCAACAATCCGGCTTCGTCAAGTGATACTTGATGCATTCGCCCAGAAACAAACGCTGACGAATTATCAGCCACGACTTGCGTGGTCAAGAAGGGAAGGACCGCGATGCTTGCGATCCATAAACGATTAAAAAATTGTGCTTTCATGCTGTTTCACCGTTGTTTGATTAAGGTGTGTGCTCCGAAGTTGATTACTACAGTTGGTGGGGCTGAACCCAACATTCTCCTTATTATTGACAGAGATACCGACCAATGTCAAGCATTTTGCAGGATTATTCCTAAAAATTGACAAAATTTAACAAATTGAATGTGGTTAAGGCGAAATGGTTCTTCATTGAGCGGAAAAAAACTGAAAAAGCACGAATTGGAAGCCAATCTTCCCAATTTTTCATGATTTTCGTGTGATTACCCCGACTTCCGGGCTGCTGGCCGAGCCAAACCGAGATCGCTGGATCCTTCCAGCTTGAAAGGCCAACCGACCGGCTGCTACTCCCAATTTCATGGCAACGCTCATTTTTTCGGGAAACTCCGCCATCGCAACGGCTGAATTCATTAATATTGCGTCAAATCCCAGCTCCATCGCCATCGCCGCATCACTGGCCGTTCCCACCCCTGCATCGATGATCACCGGGTAAGCGGGATTGTCGCGCTTCAAATCTTCCAAGATGATTTGCATATTGTTGACATTTAAGATCCCTAATCCAGAACCGATTGGGCTGCCCGCGGGCATGACGCTGATCGCTCCCGCTTCCTTCAAACGGCGAGCCACAACCGGGTCGTCATTAGTGTAACAGAGGACGTCAAAACCGTCGGCGACCAGCATTTCAGTTGCTTTGATCGTTTCGATCGGATCGGGCAACAACGTGCGACTATCACCCAAAACTTCCAGTTTAACCCAATCCGCTCCCGGATTTGCCAGCCCCTTTAAGATTTCTCGCCCCATCCGAGCGCAGCGGACCGCAGTCACCGCATCGTAGCAGCCTGCCGTGTTGGGCAACAACAGGTAACGATCGAGATCAATGAAATCCAAGATGTTTCGTCCCGAGCTATCATGCAGCTTTTCACGACGCACCGCCACCGTAACACACTGGGTGCCAGACAATTCCAATGATCGCATCATGGATTCAAAAGAGGGATACTTTCCGCTTCCCAAAATCAATCGACTGTCCAGTACGTGCCGACCTAAGCGTAGAGGAGTATCTTGAGGCGTATCTTGAGGGGTATCTTGAAGTTGATCGCTTTCAGCGAGTTCATCGGAAATCTTTGGTACATTGTCTGACATCAAATCGACTTGGTTCATTGTGTCGCCTGATTGTATCGCCTGAGAAATTTAGAAAAACAATTTGGCACTTGGGTTGGAAATCAGCGAGAAATGTTGAATCGACAAGTTTCATCCTTACAATTTATCCGCCTCCCACCAAGGTCACGACCTCCAAGTGGTCATCCATTTTTAATATCGTGCTGGCAAACGTATCGCGAGGTTGAATTTCGCGATTGAGCTCTACGGCGATCGCGGGTGTCTTGATGTCAAGGACTTCCAATAGTTTTTCCAGGGTTGTATTAGGTGGGATGAAAACGGGCTGGTCGTTTACCAAAATACTGATCGCCTGTGCTTGGCTGAGTTGGTCTTGACTTGGGTTTTTTGAGCGGTTCATAAATTAAATTAACTACCGAAATGGTGGAAAGTTTCTGCTGATTCTACTTGATTGAATCTGCTGGCAGCAGCAACCGATTGAGATCAAGCGTCTCACCGGGCTTGATTTCCACTTCAATCTCGCCTCGCCGTCCGACTTCGTAGCCCTCAATTTCAAGCGCTCTCAACCAACCCACTTTTTTGTGCCAAAACTGAAATTTCCATTTGCCGGCGGGAATATTTTCAATGCTAAATTGGCCCTCGGCATCGCTGAAAGCAACATACGGATTGTCGCGAACCATGATCACGGAACTCATCCAAGGATGAATGTCACATTTGACTTCCCCGGGCGCTCGTTCTGGATTTTCAAGGGTAATTTCGGTATTGCTTCCCGCGGGAATGTTAATGTTATGCTCGTTGTTAAACGTGATAATGTGACAATTATGTCCGATGGAATCAGAATTTTTCAATAACAACTTTTGACCGGTTCTGACAAACAAAGCTTGAGGCACAAAACAGCATTCTTTATTGTCCAATTCAGCCGGTTTTTCTTTGGCAGCGGCATAGCTGGGATGATATGCTGGTTCTTCCTCTCCCGCCGCCAAGAACATCATCACCAAGACATCGGCCATTTCGTTTTTATCGCTGATTTTCAGATTCTGATCGACGGGATTTTGTCCTTCTACCAGGCAATATTCCTTGTCGGGATTCGTTCCCAGATCCAATTGGACCGGTTGAGGCGCAGCCCCTTTGACGACCAGTTTCCCCTTGAGATGCCCCCAGGGTTCCTGAGCCGATGCCCCTTGCATCCCGCAAAAAAAACACGTGCTGCACAACAGGATCAGGTGCGAAAGCCGAGTGAGTTGGTTACTACTAAAAGAATGGTTTTG
>JBGTHU010000204.1:0-2205 GCA_041745975.1 Mariniblastus sp. | reverse complement strand
TCACACGAATGGGTCTTTTTGGCTGACGAAGGCGGAGACAAAGTTGCAACAATTGGAATTTCTGCGGTCGCCGTAGAGGCTTTGACCGATCTCGTTTTTATGGAGTTGCCTTCGGTTGGAGACCAAGTTAGTGCAGGTGATTCGTTCGGGGAGGTTGAATCAGTCAAAGCGACCTCTGATGTTTATAGCCCTGTCAATGGAGTCGTGGTCGATGTCAATTCGACTTTGCCAAACGAATTGGATAAATTGAGCCAAGATCCTTACGGCGAGGGATGGTTGATCAAGGTCAAGTTGTCTGGTGATGAGGGCCTTGAGTCTTTGCTCGATTTTTCTGCTTATCAATCGCAAAACAGTTAACGCAGATGAGTTGTTCGTCTGTCTAAGATCAACGTTGCCCAGATTCGAGATTGACTTGATTTGGGCTTTTTAAAATCTAATTATTAATGCTTACCACCGAAAAACCAGTTGAGTCAATTGAATCGGCTTTAGATCGCGATTCTTTTATCCACCGCCACATTGGTCCCAGTCCACGGGAAATCGAGCAAATGCTCAACGAACTCCGCTTCGAATCGTTGGAGGAGTTGATCAATGCGACGATCCCTTCGCGAATCCGCATGCCAGGTCTGTTGCAATTGGATCAAGCTTGGTCGGAGACGCAAGCGATTGAAAAATTACGGCGGTATGCTCAAAAAAATCAGATGTTCAAGTCGATGATTGGCATGGGCTATTATGGTACCCACACGCCCGCAGTGATCGCCAGGAACGTGCTGGAGAATCCCGGTTGGTATACGGCTTATACTCCTTACCAAGCTGAAATCGCTCAAGGGCGGTTGGAGTCATTGCTGACGTTTCAGCAAATGGTGATGGATTTGACCGGCTTGGAAATGGCGAATGCCTCGTTGCTGGACGAAGCGACCGCGGCCGCGGAGGCGATGACGTTGTGTAAGCGAGCTGGTAAGCACACCAGCAATACGTTTTTTGTTGCTGAAGACGTTCATCCGCAAACGATCGATGTGGTGCGGACGCGGGCAAAGTATTTTGGCTATCAAGTGGTCGTTGGCTCGGTTGAAGAACTGGGATCAAGTTCCGTCTTTGGCGCGCTGCTTCAATACCCGGGGACGACAGGACAGATTCATGACTTGTCCCCAATGATCGAAGCGGCACATGCCAACGGCACTCTGGTGGCAGTGGCGTCGGATCTGTTAAGTCTGACGTTGTTGAAACCGCCGGGGGAAATGGGCGCTGACATTGTGTTGGGGTCGGCCCAGCGATTCGGCGTGCCGCTGGGATTCGGCGGGCCCCATGCGGCTTTCTTTGCCACGCGGGATGAGTTCAAACGTTCGACCCCGGGCCGCGTGATCGGCGTCTCCAAAGATCGGCGAGGAAAAACGGCGTTGCGGATGGCGATGCAGACTCGTGAGCAACATATTCGCCGCGACAAAGCGACCTCGAATATCTGTACCGCTCAGGCTCTGTTGGCAAATATGGCCGTTTTTTATGCGATTTACCACGGCCCTGAAGGTTTGAAAAAAATTGCCCAACGGGTTCATCGGTTCGCTTGCACTGTCGCTCATGAATTGCAAGAACATGGGTTTACCCTTAAACACAACCAGTTCTTCGACACGGTAACCGTTCTAACGGACAATCCTCACGAGATTTGTCAGCGGGCAAATCGTTTGGGGCTGAATTTACGACAATTAAACGATGCGGTGGGAATTAGTATCGACGAAACGACTTCGTTCGCAGACATCGCTGCCGTGATCAAAGCGATTACCAACAAAGACCAATCGCAAACGATCAATCAATTGGCATTGGCTTCCGCCGTGATTCCGGCAGCCTTGCAACGACAATCGGAATTCATGACGCACCCCACCTTCCACCGCTATCACAGTGAAACGGAGATGCTGCGCTATCTTAAACGATTAGAAAATAAAGATTTTTCCTTGACTCATGGCATGATTCCTCTCGGCTCATGCACGATGAAGCTGAATGCGACCAGTGAAATGTTGCCCGTCAGTTGGCCCGAGTTTGCCAATATCCACCCCTTTGCTCCCCGTGATCAATGGCAAGGTTACCAGCTGATGATCGACGAACTTCGAGACTGGTTACTGGAAATCACTGGTTATGACGCGATTTCCATGCAGCCCAATTCCGGTGCTCAGGGTGAATATGCGGGATTGCTGGCCATTCGTTTATACCAACAGA
>JBGTHU010000203.1:0-2846 GCA_041745975.1 Mariniblastus sp. | reverse complement strand
CATCCAAATCCAAACTCGCTGGCAGTGAAGCGACCCAGCGAGACATCACGTCCAGCAAGCGTTGTTGAAATTGCTGAGCCTTAAAGACACCCCCGTTGAACAGCACATGTTGGGGTGGCTGTAGTCGACCATGTTGATTGTAGCAATGCGTATTGACAAAGGCGGCGATATGCCGAGTGATTGCCGGGTCGGACTCGTAAGGCAATCCAATCTCCTGAAAACCGGAAGCGGGCCGCCGCTGGGGGCGATCACTCAATTCACAGAGCGGGAAAAATCCATCCAAAAGCCAAGTGGCCATGTCGGACTGATGCACTTCCGTCGAGATCGTGCCGCCAATCAATTTGCTACCACGGCCCAAAATGGAAACCGTATACGATTCGAGTTGCGTGTCACCAAGCAAGTGCTCCTTGGCGTTGCGGCAAGCATGCCATAATGAAACCGTTTGCCATGGATTCAACTCGCTTCCCTGTTCACTCAATCGAGCAGAAACTTGATAGGCGGTGGCCAAATCCATGTTGTCACCGCCGACCAATAAGTGATCACCAACGGCGACTCGCCGCAGCGACAATTCGCCCTGTTCCTCTTCAACACCAATCAAGGTTAAATCGGTGGTTCCCCCTCCAACATCGCAGACCAGTACGGAATCCCCCACCTTTAATTGCTTCCGCCAGCGATCTCCCTGATGTTCCAACCAAGCGTAAAGGGCAGCTTGGGGCTCCTCCAGCAAGACCAAGCCATCCGGCAAACCGGCAGCCAAGGCGGCCTCTCGAGTCAACTCCCTGGCCACCGGATCAAACGATGCTGGCACCGTCAAAACCACGATTTGATCGCAAATCGCAGCCTGAGGAAACCGTTGCTGCCACGCGGCAACTAAATGTTTCAAATACTGTTCTGACGCGACGATAGGTGAAATCTTGGCGACCTCTGCCGGTGCATTCCAGGGTAAAATTGAGCTGCGGCGGTCGACCTTGCCATGACTGAGCCAGCTTTTGGACGCGGATACGGTGCGATCGGGAGCTTGGGCACTACGGGTGCGAGCCAAACTGCCAACGACCGTCTGATCCTCATCCGCCGAATCGTGCCAGGGCAGCCGAAAAGCGTCATCTTGCGCCTCTGCAGGATTGGCAAGGTAACTAAAAGAGGCCAGCGATGGAAGTGTTTCAAGTGTCTGATTGTCAGTCAGTTGTGGTATCCCCAATACTTCAATGGCTGCTTCCCCACCCCCTTCACCATTCAGTGGGCAATACGCCAACACCGAGTTAGTTGTGCCTAAATCAATTCCAATAATATAATCAGCCATGAATGTTGAACGTTCCAATGTGGTTTTTTAGTGTCAAACGAACCGATGTCAAACCGCCTGGATTGACAAGCGAGAGCAGTGTATCAATCAGAGTTCCAGTTCGATGGGGGCGATAATATCCTTCGATCCTGCTTTGCCACTCCACTGGGGAATCTCGCAACGCGTCGCTTTCCAGCCGTGATGAACCACGGCCCCGGAGAATGGCGCTTGGCCCTGAACATTTCCCGTTAATCGAAAGTGAGCAGGGTCAAATTCGGCGGGCGTTGTCAACGCTTGGCCATCTTCGATGTCGGTTAACGGCTCAATGCCAAACATTCGCTCGATTACCGACCTAGTATTTTTCAAAACATCACGAGCCGCCGATCCAACCTGTGCGTCAGAGTAATTTTCTAACGGTTCGGTCATGATATCCAATAATCGTGACTCGCGTTGCAACGCGGCCAGTAACTCGATCGCTTCACTGCGAACCGGAGTCGGCGGCTGCTGTTTCTCCAGCGGCTTTTCAGCGGCTGAAGTTTTTTTTAACGTAGGCGAAGCGGGTATTGATTCCAGCCGAGCCGGCAATTTGCCCTCCAATAATTGCTGGAATTGTTGACCAAGCTCTCGATTGAACAATAACTTAAAAAATGCTTTGGTAGCGATGCCAATGCCCATAACGTATTCGTTTTTTTCCGTTGGATTTTGTTAAACAGGAGTGATGCTGCGGCCGAATGGCTTCATGTGAATGCAACGTATTCTATGGCAAAATTAAAAATTATTCGATACCCGGTTCGACTTGCGGGGTAAATTGAATCTTTGCCAGATTGAGTCTTTGCCAGAAATTGGGACAACCTCAATCGTGTTCGGCATATATCGTTTTCGGCGGAAAGTGACAGGGAGGAAAAGCGGGAAACGGCAAAGCGGGGGACAAACAGCAAAGCGGGGGACAACAGCAAAGCGGGCGAACGGCAAAGCGGGGAAACGGCAAAGCGGGGGACACACCACTTTAAGGGAGGGATCTTAGCAATTCGAGTACAAACGGCAAAGCGGGGGACACACCACTTTAAGGGAGGGATCTTAGCAATTCGAGTACAAAGTGTCGATTTTTAGCCAACTGAACCCTTGCCCACCAAATTATCGGCAACTGACGCTGCGGATGACCGACGATTTGATAAGAAAGCTCCGAAATTCGTGGAGAGATTTGCAGCGAATGGCCAGCAGACCTTTTTAGGTCGCGAGAATGAGACACATTGATAAAGCTTCAACGAGCGATTTCCAAAATTTGCTTCAGGTCGCTCTAACCAGGTGTTACTGTTTTGGCGCCACATGAACAGCCATTGAGCGCTGCGCTCAATACCGCCAAACGAACACGCTGCTCGAACCTCGAGCTAGATTACTTCAAACTCCCATCAACTGGCGCGTCTGGTGCTTCGTTTTATAACGCGAACGACCGTCGCGAGAGCGATGAGAATCGACCGAGTCGGGACGACCGGCGACGGCATAAAACAACCGTCCAAAATCTTTCACCAGCCCGCACCAGACTTCATCGCTGATCCCCAACCGCTCG
>JBGTHU010000202.1:0-3676 GCA_041745975.1 Mariniblastus sp. | reverse complement strand
CGACTGCCGACCACTCACAGCGACTTGACCCGCTAAACTATGCTGCCAGGGTATCACTACCGCGACTTGACAAAGTTCCCACGATCGCTGTGATTGGTGCCGGGGTTTCCGGGCTGGCCGCCGCACGCAGCCTGGCCGACCATGGATTTCCAGTTGTGGTGTTCGAAAAAAGTCGCGGTGTTGGCGGTCGCATGGCCACTCGCCGACTATCCAATCAAGTCACCGCGGATCATGGGGCTCAATACTTTACCGCCCGCGACCCTCGATTTCGACGTTACGTCGACTCCTGGTTGCAGCAAGGATTGGTGAGGCCATGGCCGGACGAAAATGCTAATTTGGTTGTTTTTTCAACCGGTAGTCAAACCGTTTCCGACTCGATCGACCGCTTCGTCGCGGTTCCGGGGATGAATGCTATTTGCAAGCACCTTAGCCATCGATTGCTGATCCACAAATCGACTCGCATTAAGTCAATCCTAAAGATTGACGACCAATATGAATTGATGGACGAGGGTGATGTTTCGCTGGGGCGATTCGATCGAATCATTTGCAGTACTCCGGCAGAGCAGTCGGCCGATCTCTTTCGGGGTGTTATTGAATTGGAGGGCCGCCTGCGCGAAATTAAGATGACGCCTTGTTGGGCTGCGATGGTAGTTTGTGCGGAACCGCTCCCGGTCGCCTGGGTAGGCGCGTTCATTCACCACAACCCCTTATCCTGGGTGGCCCGCAACTCAACCAAGCCGCAGCGAAATACGGACCGAGAGACTCTGGTGCTGCACGCAAATCCTCAATGGAGCGAGGCTCACTGGGCACAAGATCCTGAACAAGTTGGATTACAGTTGTGGCAACAATTCTGGGAAGTCACCAAATTACCCACTCAACCATTCATCGAGATGCAGGTGCATCGATGGCGGTACGCCCAACCAATCAATGCGGTAGGGGAGGACTCCATTGCTGATCAGGCCAACCGGCTAATCGCTTGCGGAGATTGGTGCCGTGGTGGTCGAGTGGAAGGGGCGTTTTTAAGTGGCATAGCGGCCGCAGGGAGGATTTTATCCAGCCTTCCCTTTGGCAAACGCAGCCCCAAAAAATTTGGTTATCTATGGGATGATGTCTTTGATTGAGAAACGTAACCATGGGGCATCCGCAGTCAGTTGCACATTGGGCTTAGCCCATTCATGCTTTGGCCGTTCAAGATCGATTGTACCAGTTTGCCCGCGGACTGCATGGCAGCCTCGATCTGCCAATCGTTAAAATTGCGATCGCCCGCTCGGTTGGAGATGCCGCGAATGATCGCCAGCGGCACACCCATCAAGTGACAGGCCGCTGCCACTCCGAATCCCTCCATGTCTTCTGCGACGGCATCTGAAAATATCGCTTGTCGCATTTGCACATCGGCATCGGATTTCGCGGCCGCAGTCACGGACAATAACAAATGCTTTTTTGTTCGGGGGTCGGGGAGGGTATCGGTCGCCAAAGGCATCAATCGAATTTTGTCACTCAGTGGGTCTGATTTCGAGTCACCCGTCCACTGTTGCCAGCCCATTTGTTCAGCAGTTTGAAATTCGTCGCCGGTACCCACTCCGATTCCATAACAGGCAATTTCAGTAAAACGATAGGCTTCACCGACCTTCAGTTCCGAGCGATAAGAGCCAGCAATTCCCAACAGCAATATTTGGCGTGGTCGATGAATGTGAATCAGTCGCAGCGCTTGGGCGGCAGCGACAATTGGCCCGAATCCGACAATCTCGATGAAGTTCACCCCACTTCCAAGTCGACTATCGGTCTTGCATTGATCATCCGGCCAGAATGTACGCAAGTGATCGCGTTCCAGTTTAGTCGGAATCAAAATCAGCGTTTGGCAGTCTTGTGACATGTTGCGGAGAGGGGTTAAAGGTTGTCTAAAAAAAAGGGAACTGTTCACGGGCAGAAAGGGAGATTGAGGCTCCTGCCGAAACAATTACTGCTCAACAAGTGGCATTGGCAAAGAATTGTCTCGGCAGGAGCCTCGACCTCCCGACCCATCCATGAATGTTTACAAAAAGCTTAACCCCGTCGAATTTCGGAGCCTTTGAATTGAATGGCAATTCGATAAACGATTTTCTCTTCTTTTTGGATGTTACCCGACTTGAGGCAGACATTGACAGCTACCGAGTGAACTTGCTTGTCGACCACGGCGTGGTATCCCCTTTCGGAGAAGATATCAATCAGCATTGCCAACGCCAATGGATCGTAGAACAATGTATCTTCAGAATTGACGGTCGCCCTACCGGAGAGAGCGTGACGCTGAATAATTGGCATGAACTTCTTTTGGATTTTATTGACAACCTTAACGAACAAATCTTGGTGGTCCAGTTCGTAGCTGTCCAATCGTCGTACTAACTCTTGCCGGGCGTGAACGATGATGTCTTCCGCCAATGGAATTGGATTGATGCGATCGAACGTGCAGGGGTCCAATTCGAGTGAACTCTGGTATTGCAATTCTTTAAGGATATTCTCTTCCACCTCTTCAATTGGACCTTCCGCATTGACGAAGTGGTAATGATAGACTTCCTTTAGTGACCGCAGTGCCCCCCAGGTTTGTTCCTTGAAGACTTGGTAGCGCAACCTTGCCTTTTCCAAGCTGACATCGGTAGCACGCACCTCCTGAAGTTCACCGATTCCAGTCTCCATAACTTCTTGGTTATGTTCTTCAATTTGTCTTCCGCGAAAAATTTGTCTGGCGATACTGGTTTTTTCGGTGACGAACAACACCATCACATGCACTGTTGGGCGGCGAAAATGAATCGCCAATTTGGTATTAGCGAACTCGGTATTCAACGAAACGATTTTGTCGACCAGCATCTTGAGGCATTCAACCTGTACCTTGGTACGGGGGAACCCATCCAATAACGCACCACTGGCGTATTCCTCTTTTAGCAACTCTCGAAATAGTATTCCGATGACTTCCTGATCACCCACCATATTTCCCATATCCTTAAGCCGTTTTGCCTCGGGAGTATTAAGGAGTTGGCTGATCACGACGGGTGGGCAGGTCAACCCACGCGCATTGAGGATAAACCGGGTTTGTGTTCCCTTGCCAGAACCGGGAGCCCCCCCCAGCAGGATCAATTCTTTGGGAAAGCGGAGATTCTCATGGCCGAGTTCTTCTTCGAGTTCCTCCCAAACATTTTTGAAAATGACTTGGGCATCCTTGATTTCTAAGTCGGCCGATAGTTTAAGATGGGAAGTTGATTCAGTCATGGTGATTTGATAATCATTATCTGAGTTGATTCAATTGCGGGCGCGAAAAAAGGCTGTGTAAACAGAGATTACGCGATACGCCTCTCAGGGAGTATGATAAAACATCGACGAAGGGAACGGGGTTCAGAGACTGCGGCAAAATGTCAACCAGCTTCGCCCGTGTTTTTGTTACCAAGCGTCCAATCTTTACGTTGCCGAGAACTGGGGATGTCCATTTTTTCGCGATATTTCGTGACGGTACGCCGAGCGACATTAAATCCGAGTGTTTTCAACCGCCGCATAATTTCCAAATCGCTATAGGGATCCGACTTGTCTTCTTGATCAATCAATTTTTGCAGTTCCAAACGGACTTTGTTCCAAGTAATATCTTCACCGTCCTGGTTTGTTGTTCCGTGAACAAAGAACATTCTCAACGGCAATATACCACGGTGCGTTT
>JBGTHU010000201.1:0-3009 GCA_041745975.1 Mariniblastus sp. | reverse complement strand
TTCATCGCCACCTTTATTGATTTTGATGAACGGACCATTCCCGATGCGGTGACCATTCCTGGCACCTTGTTTGCTTTGGTCGTGTTGACCCTGTTTCCCTGGGGCCGATTGCCGGAAAAAGTGTCGGGGTTGGCCGGATTGACGATCCAACCTTTAAGCTATGCCAATGGTCGCCCGATCCCATTCAGCGATCTTCAGCCGCAAATTTTGCTGAAGGGCGCCAGTTGGCACACTGAGACCGTGGGATTAGTATTGGCGGTGGGGCTGTTCCTCGGTTGGACACTGGCACTGATGCCCAAAATTTGTACGCTGCGATTTGGCTGGCGGCGGGGCGTGCGTATCTTGTGGGCCAGTTGCTTACGTCCGCCGCGAAGGACGGCGTGCTCAATTCGTTCGCGGCAGCGCCGACCCTTTGCTCAAACGGTAGGGTTGCTCGTATTGGCGATAGTCGGTGCAGGGTTAATTTGCCTGGTACGCTGGATTGGGTCGGAACCTTATTGGGACAGCCTGTTCGGAAGTCTGTTTGGGCTGGGATTTGGTGGTTTGATGATTTGGTCAATCCGCATCGTGGGTCACCTGGCCCTGGGCAGGGAAGCGATGGGGTTTGGAGATGTGACGTTGATGGCCATGGTCGGAGCGTTTTTAGGATGGCAGGTGACGTTATTGGCGCTCCCTGCGGCAGCCGTATTGGCGCTCTTTTTTGTCGTCGCTACGCTCGTGTTTACTCGGGATACCATGCTGGCATTTGGCCCGTACTTGTGTATGGGAACCGCGTTGGTGCTGTTTTTTTGGGGCGCCGTTTGGCCCGCGATGGAGCCGTATTTCGCGCTGGGCGAATGGTTGTTCGCAATTTTGATCGGTATGTTGGTGCTGATGGGGGCGATGTTACTCGGGTTGCAATTGGTGAAACGGGTTGCTGGGTACGATCGTTAAAACCGTACCATTCGGTTCACCAAAACGACCGGTTGGGCCTGACTTTCCCTCACCCATTTGATTTCCGGTTTATTTCCGCCGATGGAGACATCAAGGAACTTGAACGCCACCTCTTGGGACGGTGTGCCCACGCGATTATTTTTTTTGAATCAATGATGCAATCTGTCCGATCTTGGGCGCTGGGTTTCACTCTGCTGATGGCCTGGTTATTGTTAATTTCCGCTCAAACAGCCAGCGATCTATCCCAGCACCATCAGCCTGTCACAGCCATTCAGGCGGGCCGGAATATACCGTTGCCACCGACCGTTTTTGACGGATGGTGGACTGATCAAGCAGCCCTTTACCAAGCCCCTGGCTTCCAATTGTTGTTAACTTCGTTGATCGGGTTGGCAATTGCTGCGGGCTGCCATGGGCTGGCCCGACGTCAAACGGTCGGCATGTTCAATTTTGCGATTCACGCCTTGGTGGCAATGGGACTGATCGGGTCGGTTGGAATTGGCCCTCTGTACTCTTCCCTGGCCTCCGTCTGCTGCCTGTTGTTATTATTCTATGTCATTATCTTGGAACGAAATGTACAACTGCCATTAGGTTATCAAAAGCATTGGCACTTGCCGGATCAACTCACCCCACGGTCGCAGGCTCAGGCTCAAGGGGGAACATCCAATCGATTGTACCGAATCCTATCCTGGGGTTTATTTCTGATGGTGGTCGCTCTGTGGAGCAACTTGCATCACGGTGCATTGCTTGGCTGTGTGATAGTCTGGATCTTTGGTTTCAGCCGTGTTATTTCCATGAAAAATTCTCAGGAGTCCGGGGAAGAGGCGAAACGATTGAAGCAGAACGCAATCGCGGTCAGTTTGGTTACTTTGATCGGAACGGTGATTGCTCCGGGCGGATTTTTTCACCCCCTTGAAATGGCCCAACAAATCTACCAAGGGTTACCGTTGGAACGCACTGTGGAAACGGCTTGGGCGTTTGAAAATCCAGTAGCCATTGTCCTGTTCATCACCACACTGGGGATGGCCGGATGGAGTTTTTACCAGGCGGCTCGATGGCCGCTGTTCGAAAGTCTTTCCGTTTTATTGCTGGCATTGTTTGCCATGGTCCAAATTGAATGGCTTCCGCTCTATTTGGTGATTTGGTTGGTATGGATTCCGCCACTATGGAACCAGCGTCGAAGTTGGTTTTCTTTCGATGACCTATTGCAGCGATGGCACCCTCAGTTCATCTCAGTTGCCGTGACAACGGGCCTGGTGATGGCGGGCTTGCTGCTAAATATTCAAGCGGAAATTCTAACAATTCCCTCGGCTGATCGGGGCTTGTCTCAGCAAACGGACACCGAACATCCAAATTCGACGGGCCAAGACGGCAAAAACCTCAACACGAGTACACGTCAGCCAGACAGACCATCCCCTCGAGGTAGCATACGTCGTGTTTCGAATGCACACCCTTCCACTTGATGGCCGACTACGTGAAAGCTAGCTCCGTGTTAGCCCGAAAATGTTACGTTTTCGTGATGTTTTCTTTCCTCTTCTTGAACTTTTAAATTCTTTGGGTGTAGGCCAGCGTGTCGCCAGCGACCGAGAGGTGAAACGAACCTCATTTTTCGCCTGCACACTTGAGACTGCTATCATAATTCTGCCTGCATAGCACCTGTTGTTTTTCAAAATGTACCAATAATTTGAATTACAACGAAAATTCTAATGAGTCCAATCATCCGGTGTCGATGGAAAATACCACCTGTACTACTTTTGCGGGTTATTAGTGCGCCGTCGAGCGCGTGCCCATCCATTTGATAGTGTCGAGATGCGTCTCGGGAGACATCGATGAAAGTAAGTTTGAGCTTAATTTTCTCGTTCAGCCTATTGTGGGCTGTTTGGGGTTTCAATTTTTCCGTCGCCCAGGGGGTTTACCACCCCATGGGAGATCAATTTGGGCCGCAAGGTTTCCAGGCGATGTCTGGGGATCTGATTGACGGTAGAGCGGGAGGGTATGGCGGTCGCTCCCGATCCGATGGATACGCTGGGTTTCCAGGACGTGTCTGGTTCCGCAGTAACTTTGCCGATCAAGGTCTCG
>JBGTHU010000200.1:0-9023 GCA_041745975.1 Mariniblastus sp. | reverse complement strand
AACTAGTAACACCACCAGCCGCGCAGGCTCGTGATGCATGTCGTAAGTCTTCCTTGTGGGTCAGCCCCGGATCACGGAAATGGACTTGATCATCGATCACTCCGGGCAACAAGAAACAGCCCTGACCATCGAAAACTTGATCGACATCGACTTGAGCTGCTGGGTCAAAATCAACTATTTTTCCATTGTCGATCAATACTGAAATCTGTTGTCGTTTTAATTGGCCGGGGTTTGCAAGCGGATGGTCGATTCCTGAGGTATCAACAACAGCCGTAATATTTTCGATCAATAGTTTCATTGCTTAAGGGGAATTAATAGACAACTTTGGACTGTCGCGATTTGAGAAATCGTCTCACGTTTCGGAATTTAATTGGCAACATAAGTTGAAAAATGGCATCGTGTAAAATGACAATTCAGCTCTAAAGCAATCCTAAAACAAAAACTTGGAATTAACAATCCATACCCAAAATGAGAAAAAAACGCTAAAAATTGGGAAAAAGGTAAACTTGATTGCGATTTTCTCAATTCAATTTGGGAAATTATTAAATTTGAACTTAAATTCGAGCGAAAAAAAACGTCAAAAAGGCATGTGGAACGACATTTGCTTCAAAAGTAGATTCGGATGCCAGAACATACTTAGGCGATTGACATTTTTGAATAATTTCAAAAACAACCCTAAATTTTAAGTCCTAGAGTCGGTGCAGGCTTGCTAACCGTATGGGGGATCATCTCAGATTCGAGATGGTTCGGCATAAGAAAAAAAGCGATGAGATTCAAGCGATGAGATTCTTCAAATAATTTTGTTTGAAAAAAATCATCAAGTTGGGGAGGATTTACTTGCAATCAGCAATTTACCTCTCTATAATTTATTAGTCGTCAATTGGACGAAACAGCAAACGTTTATTTTTGGGGCCAATCCCATTAATACCATTCCCTTTATAAAGCCCTTGCCAAACTTTTGCTGGATTACCATTTTTTCATTTTTTTTGGAGGAGACATAGCTATGTCCAAAAACTCGCGTAACGCTTTCACCCTTGTTGAGTTGCTTGTGGTGATTGCAATCATTGGAATTTTGATTGGAATGCTGTTACCAGCTGTCCAACAAGTCCGTGAAGCAGCTCGTCGTGCCACGTGTCAAAACAACCTAAGACAATTAGGGATTGCCACACTAAACCATGAATCAGCATTCATGCGGCTTCCTAAAGGGGCCTCCTATCCCCGCAACTTCGACCCGAATGTTTCGGGAAACCGTCAGATCATGTTGTGGAGCTTCTCTACTTTGATCGCTCCTTATGCAGAGCTGAACAATGCATATGATCAATTGGAGCCTGGCAATGTCACTGCCGCTGCCCGTGTGGCCGCAGCCCCAGCTTTGGTTACCCCAATCCTGACTCAGCCAGTCGCCCTGATGCAGTGCCCCAGTGACAATCCACGAGCCACAAATCAGCTGCGACCATCTGACGGCGCTTCAGGCGGAGTAATCCCGTTTGTAGCGACCGCAAATTACGTCGGTATGAACAACGTCGGAATGTGCCACGGTGAGATCGCAATCGCTGGTGAAGTTCCCCCTGGAGCAAACCTGGCCCCCAACGGAGCCTTCTGCACAGTGCGTGCTTTGACCATTGGTAGCTTTGTTGACGGTACTTCGAACACATTTCTGTTCGGCGAACGCGTTTACGATGCTCTCAGAACTCGAGTCAATCTAGATAAGTCACGTGGTGCATTGGCTTGGGTTGTCCGCGGCGTTGGCCCCAACGTTACACAGGCCAACACTCCTCAGGCGACCCCTTATGGTGCCGCAAATCCAATGGAGTGGGACTTGACTGACGCTTTGGCCAGCGGTTTAGGTGGCATTAACCACATCAATCTAACGGGAGCTGGCTTGCTTCGCGCTCACATGGGCGTTTCCAGCCGTCACTCCGGCATGAGCCAATTCGGTATGGCTGATGGATCGGTTCACTCTGTTCCCGATACGATTGACAGCTTCTATGTCCTGAACCCTCCAGCTAGCCAAATGGACGTACCTGCCGGCCCGCTGTTATACGGTGTTTACGAAGCTTTAATCGGTATCAACGACAGACGAGTCGTAACGACTGCTGACTGGAGCTTCTAAGCTCAGAAAGCGATTCGAGTTTTCGATTCTGTTGAAAATGACTTGACCGAAAACTCGGCTGTTCAAAGTTCGTTAAAAATCAGAAGGGGCATCGTTTTAAGCGGTGCCCCTTTTTTATTTTGGGTATAACCGCTCAAGGTTGGGAGGGGAGTTTGAGGCTCCAGCCGAAACAACAACGACTCATTGAAATTCGTTATGAATTTTGAAGTGGAATGACGCAAGCCATCCGATTTTTGGAAAATTTTTACAAGACGTAATTCGCGACGTCTCTACGAAAAACCCCGTTATGGTAACCAAAATCCTTCACGGCGGTGGGGACTTGCCCCCTTTAGGGACATTGATTTACCATTCCGGTGCATTTCGTGAGTTGGGAATCGTTGTTCCGTTAAACGACATTTAGGCGTATAATTTAAATGCTGGCGTGCGCGGGTTGGTGGCGAGAGTCAATTCAGGAATTTTCTTAGACAGATAAACTTCGAGATCAACGAGGTATCAACGAATGATGAACTTGGATCGAATTGAAACGATTGTCGAACATCACCGGCAGCGACCTGGAGCTACTTTGCCGATCCTTCACGACATTCAGCACGAGTATGGATATATTCCAGCAGAAGCAATACAATTGATCGCCACAGGCTTGAATCTCTCCCGAGCCGAAATTCATGGAGTCATCAGTTTCTACGCAGATTTTCGCACCACACCTCCGGGGAAACACATCATTCAAGTTTGTCGAGGCGAAGCCTGCCAAGCCAAAGGGGGCCAGCACTTGGAAGCTCATGCCCAACAAACTCTAGCAACCGAATTTCATCAAACCAACGCGGATCGATCGGTTTCTCTGGAGCCCGTTTACTGTTTGGGCAATTGCGGGTGCTCTCCTTCGGTAAGGATTGGAAATAGCGTTTATGGACGGGTCAGTCCACAGCGATTTGATGAACTGGTGGGGTCTCTTGATTCAACCCAACCCGCTGGCAACCACAATTCACCTTAAGTCGAGAGCGATTAAGTATGGCAATCCGAGTATTTATCCCCGCCGACACGACCGCAGCCTCAGTCGGTGCCGATCAGGTGGCCGCTGATATTCTCCAACAAGCCGAATCGCGGAATTTGAAGATTGAGCTCGTTCGAAATGGCTCTCGGGGGATGTTTTGGCTGGAACCACTTGTTGAGGTTGCCACGCCTGCCGGTCGATTTGCTTATGGCCCTGTCTGTCAACACGATGTGGCAAGCTTATTCGATGCTAACTTTCTGGACGGTGGACAGCATCCGTTGGGGTTGGGGCTGACCGCCGAGATCCCCTATTTTAAACAACAAGAGCGGTTGACGTTCGCCCGAGTTGGTCTGATCGATCCCTTGTCGCTGGTCGAATACGAATCACATGGTGGTTGGACTGGTTTGAAAAAGGCCTTGGAGATGCCGATGTCTCAAATCGTTGCCGAAGTCAAAGACTCTGGGTTGCGTGGACGCGGCGGAGCGGCCTTTCCCACCGGCATCAAATGGCAGACGGTGTTGGATACCCCGGCCGATCAAAAATATATTGTCTGCAACGCCGATGAAGGGGATTCCGGCACGTTTGCCGATCGGATGTTGATGGAGGGAGACCCTTATTGCTTGATCGAGGGGATGGCAATCGCCGGTTTGGCCGTTGGTGCGACGATGGGATATATCTACCTGAGATCGGAGTATCCGCGATGTTGGAAGGTGTTAAATCAGGCGATCGAGCGAGCGACGGGAGCGGGGTGGCTGGGAGAGAACATTTGCGGTTCAGGACGTGATTTCCATTTAGAAGTGCGCCTTGGGGCGGGAGCCTATATCTGCGGTGAAGAAACTTCTTTGTTGGAAAGCTTGGAGGGGAAACGGGGTGAGGTGCGACCCAAGCCTCCTTTGCCTGCGATCAGTGGTTTGTTCGGCAAACCGACGATCGTCAACAATGTAATTACGCTGGCCAGTGTTCCGATCATCCTTTCATGCGGCGCGGCCTTCTACCACGATTATGGCCTGGGGAGGTCGCGGGGGACGCTGACGTTGCAGCTAGCGGGTAACATCAAACGTCCGGGTTTAATTGAAAAAGCGTTTGGTTTGACATTACACGAATTGCTGGAGGACTACGGTGGCGGCAGTGCCAGCGGACGGCCGATTCGTGCGGTACAGGCTGGGGGGCCACTGGGAGCCTACGTACCGGCCAGTGATTTTGATTTGCCGCTGGACTATGAAGCTTTCATGGGACGAGGCGCCATGGTCGGACACGGCGGCGTGGTTGCGTTTGATGATACCGTCAGCATGCTGAAAATGGCTCGATTTGCCATGGAATTTTGTGCGATCGAGTCATGTGGAAAATGTACCCCCTGCCGTATCGGGGCGGTGCGTGGAGTCGAAGTGATCGATAAAATCGAAACCAGTACAAGTGCCGATAAACAAAAAAATGTGGACTTGTTGGAAAGTTTGTGCGATACTATGCAATATGGTTCGTTGTGTGCGATGGGAGGAATGACTCCCTTCCCGGTCGTAAGCGCTCTCAAGCATTTCCCTGAAGACTTTGGTCTGCCTCAGAACTCTCAAGTGATCAAGGATTCGTAATCATGTCATGTCGCGATTGTAGTTGTGGTTCCAATTCCGCGGGCCAATGTGGGTCAACCAAACTATTTGACTTAGGCACCCCTCCTCCCCAAGGGGCAAGACTGAACGACTTGAATGCAGATGGAACATCCGCTTTGCCTCACGTCTCCGTCAATATCGATGGCCTGCCCGTTTCAGTTCCGGTCGGCACTTCGCTGATGAGAGCGGCAGCACTGGGTGGAATCAAGATTCCTAAACTGTGTGCCACTGATCAGCTCGATGCGTTCGGATCGTGCCGTTTATGTTTGGTGGAGGTCGATGGTCGCCGCGGGTTCCCCGCATCATGCACAACTTTGGTTGAAGAGGGAATGAAAATCAAAACCCAGTCTCCTCGTTTGGCGGAGCTGCGGCGAAATGTGATGGAGCTGTATATCTCCGATCACCCGTTGGATTGCTTGACCTGCACCGCCAATGGAAACTGTGAATTGCAAGATATGGCCGGTGTGGTCGGCCTTCGCGAGGTGCGTTATGGGATGGCCGGAGAAAACCATTTCGATGCGACATCGGCTGACCCAATTGACGATTCCAATCCCTATTTCAGCTTTGAACCTTCAAAGTGCATCGTCTGCAGTCGTTGTGTCAGGGCCTGCGAGGAAGTGCAAGGTACTTTTGCATTGACGATCGCGGGCCGCGGTTTTGAATCCAAAGTTGCCGCCAGTGCCGGCGAATCGTTTTTCGATTCGGAATGCGTTTCCTGTGGTGCTTGTGTGAATGTCTGCCCCACGGCAACACTTGCTGAAAAATCGTTGATCGAACATGGACAGGCTGAACGGACGGTCACCACCACCTGCGCTTACTGCGGTGTCGGTTGCTCCTTCAATGCCGAAATCAAGGGACAACAAGTCGTAAGAATGGTACCCAACCCCGATGGCGGTGCCAATGAAGGACATGCCTGTGTCAAAGGTCGGTTTGCTTGGGGGTACGCCAGCCATCCCGATCGAGTCAAACGACCGGCTATCCGTCGCAGCATCGAGGATCCCTGGCAAGAAGTCAGCTGGGAGGAGGCGTTCGAATATGCGGCCAACGAAATTAAACGGATTCAAGCCAAATATGGTCGCAAATCCGTTGGTGGAATCACATCGTCCCGTTGCACGAATGAAGAAACTTGGTTGGTGCAAAAATTGATTCGTACGGCGTTTGGTAATAATAATGTTGACACGTGTGCTCGCGTTTGCCATTCGCCTACAGGTTATGGATTGAAACAAACACTGGGAGAATCGGCTGGCACCCAAGACTTTCTGTCAGTTGCCGATGCCGATGTGATCATTGTCATGGGAGCCAACCCGACCGATGGCCACCCGGTGTTTGCCTCGCGACTGAAACGCCGCTTGCGTGAAGGGGCTCAATTGATCGTCATCGACCCTCGTGCGATCGATTTGGTACGATCTCCTCACATCGAAGCCCGCTATCATCTGCCACTTCGACCGGGAACCAACGTGGCGATGATCAATGCATTGGCTCATGTGATCTTTACCGAGGAGTTATGGGACGAGGAGTTCGTTCGCAGTCGCTGTGAATTGGAACCCTTTGAAGAATGGAGAACGTTTATTCTAGAACCGGAAAACAGTCCGGAAAATGTGGCCGAAGTCACCGGTGTTTTGGCTCAAGAGATTCGCGCTGCGGCTCGATTGTACGCAACCGCCAAAAATGGAGCCATTTATTACGGCTTGGGAGTGACCGAACACAGTCAAGGGTCGACCACGGTGATGGGGATTGCCAACCTGGCGATGTTGACTGGTAACATTGGTCGCCGCGGAGTAGGGGTCAATCCCTTGCGGGGCCAAAACAATGTACAGGGTTCGTGTGACATGGGGTCTTATCCTCATGAATTGCCGGGGTATCGCCCTGTCTCCGATGATTTCGCTCGCGGGCAGTTCGAACAACACTGGAATACGAAACTTGATCCAGAACCCGGTTTTAGGATCCCTCATATGTTGGACGAAGCGGTTGCTGGCAACTTCAAAGGGATGTATATCCAAGGTGAAGACGTGGCACAGTCCGATCCCAACACTCAACATGTCCAACAGGCGTTGAAGAATCTTGAATGCCTGATTGTGCAAGATATCTTTTTCAACGAGACCTCCAAGTACGCCCACGTGATTTTCCCTGGCACGACGTTCTTGGAGAAGGATGGCACATTTACCAACGCCGAACGAAGAATCTCCCTGGTTCGCAAGATCGTCGATCCACTGCCCGGTCTGGCAGACTGGGAAGTCACGATGCATTTTGCTAATGCTTTGGGTGTACCAATGCACTACAATCATTCTCGAGAAATTATGCAGGAAGTTGCGGCGTTAACCCCCTCATTCGCGGGAGTCACTTACGAGAAATTAGAACAGCAAGGGAGTATTCAATGGCCGTGCAATGACGAAAAACCGCTGGGCAGCCCCGTCATGCATGAAACTGAATTTACTCGAGGATTGGGAAAATTCATCGTTACCCAATTCGTGCCAACCAAGGAAAAGGTCTCTCGAAAATTCCCCTTGATTCTGACAACGGGGCGCATTCTAACTCAGTATAACGTAGGGGCTCAAACCCGTCGCACTGACAACTCGCTCTGGCATGACGAAGATGTGCTGGAAATTCATGCTGAAGATGCGGCTGATCGCGGCATCAGCAACGGCGACTGGGTGCACATTGTCAGCCGTGCAGGGGCAACGCGAATGCGAGCGAAAATTTCGGAACGTATGCAACCTGGAATTGTTTACACCACGTTCCACTTTCCGGAATCGGGCGCCAACGTGGTCACCACCGAACTATCCGATTGGGCCACCAGTTGTCCCGAATACAAAGTCACCGCGGTTCAAGTCCATCGCTCGACCGATTCGACCACTTGGTTAGAGGAATTTGAACAGATGGATAATCGTCAAGCGGAATTGTTACCAGGCCGAACCCTGCCTACTCCGACTCGCAGTTAACCATCTCTGGAACGTCACGGCTGCGTGAAAATTTTAGAAATCATCTCGGGTCAATTTGTCAACGGCGCACTGGTGCACGTTGATCTATTGACGCGTCAGTTGATTCAACGGGGCCACGAGGTCCATCTGCTCTGTCGACCCAGGTCTTGGATTTGGCGAAAGCTTCATCGCACGGGAATCAATAAACGAAAATCCGAGATGCATCGATTTCCGCCCGATGAATTGTGGCGGATTGCCAAATGGATCGAAGCCGAAAAATTCGATGTGATCCATACCCACATGAGCCGAGCCCACTTTTTTGGGGTGCTGCTGAAAGGAATGACTGGGATTCCGTGCGTCGCCACCGCTCACACCAGCCTGTTTCAGTTGCATTGGAGATTAAATGATCTGGTGATTGCTAACTCCGATTCGACCGCCTGGTTCAACCGTCATATCAATCGAGTTCCTCAAAAACGGTTGGTTACGATCCCCTGTTTTATCGACTTGGATCGATTCCAAGCGGTCGATCAACAACGACGACAACAGATTCGCCGTGAATTGACGCTGCGAGGTAATCAGCCCGTGATCGGGGTTGTCGGAGCCGTAACGGCACGCAAGGGGCAACTTGAATTGGTTGCAGCGCTACCGCAGTTGCTAATGCAATTTCCCGATTTGAAAGTGCTGCTCATCGGTCAATTCAATAAGTCGTGTCGGTATTATGCCAAAATCCGCCGATCTCTGTTGGAAAAAAAATTATATCGGCGAGTCATCTGGGTCGGCCGCCGCAACAATGTTCACGAATTAATCCAAGCCTTGGATTTGTTGGTAGTACCCAGCTTGAAGGAGCCGTTAGGGTTGTGTGCCTTGGAAGCCATGGCGGCCAGCATCCCAGTCGTGGCTTCCCATCGAGGCGGATTGAAAGAATTCGTTATCCCCGAACAAACCGGACTGCTGTTTAATCCCAACAATCCAGTACAAATCGCTGACGCTGTTTCGCGGGGATTGACCGATGTGCAGTGGCGACAACACGTCATCGCCAATGCCCATCAAATGTTACTCAATCGATTCACCCCATCGGCAATCACCTCCCAAATTGAATCGGCATTGGAGTCAGCCATTCGCCCCACGGCGACAATCCAATCCAACGCAAAATAAGCATCAAGACGAAAGTTTATTGGCATAATCATTAGAAATAATTTAGTGGTTCAAGTAGATCGTGGGACGGGGCAGGCGAGGCCACTGAAAAGGGAGCCAATCTTATTACCATTTGGATTTGGCAACCTCTCACGGCTTGGCAAATGTCGCTCTTTTTCTTAGAAAACCAGGCGTGACTCGGGAAATGTTTCGACAGCCGCATTTCGTTTATTTTATGGCAGCCTTATTCATTGAGTTCATTTGGG
>JBGTHU010000199.1:0-8767 GCA_041745975.1 Mariniblastus sp. | reverse complement strand
CTATCTGCAATAGATTGCAGTCGTGTGGGTCGCTATGCCTTCTGAGATATCGATTTTTTTGAGCTTTTTTTGCGAGCGGCAAAGCGATTACAGTCGGAGTTTTTCTGTTGTTTCCCCCAAAAAACAATTACTTTTATACCTCACTAAGGAATGTCAACGTTGTTTCGAACCGATACTAAAAAAAACGGTCGTTTTTATCGATTCGCGGTCGTGGGATTATTGTTTTTCAGCGCAATTGCTGCCTTAATTACGATTTGGATCATGTATGATTTTCTTCGCGAGGAAATGATCGTTAGGGAACTTTTAGGCGAATTAGAAAATGAAGCGCTGCAGTCAGCACGATGGTTGGTTACCGAACTCGAATGGCAATTCCGTTTGACCGTTCTTGTCGTTTTGAATGTGGTTGTCATGGGTATTGCCATCGCCTTCTTGTGGCGCGCCTACCAATCGTCACAAGAATCACTACGGGGTTTCAAAGCACTCGCTGGCTATATTCTCGATAGTATCGATCAAGCCATCATTACAACGGATAAAAACGGCGCAATCACCAGTATCAATAGTCAGGGACTTGAAATGTTAAAACTGGAAACGGACTACGTTGGCTGTCCTCTGTCATCGCTGGGATCGGCGATCCCCTTGGAAACGTTTTACCAACAATGGATTGAGAACCGCCAAAATATCTCGCAAGATTATAATCCCAATCAGAGTATTAGCGACAACAAACGTGTTTGGCGAACTCATGGCCAAGCACTGCTTGATGCCAATGAAAAACAGATCGGTTTTTTGATCCAAATTGCCGATGTAACCCAACGGCTGTTAATGGAAGATCAGATGCGTCGTATGGAACGGTTTATGGAACTCGGTTCGATTGCAGCAGGCTTGCACCATGAAATTAAGAATCCATTAACTGCACTTTCATTGCACATCCAGTTGCTGGATGAGCACTTAAATGATTTCAGCCCAAACGAGGAGGTGGGAAAAATGTTGAATGTAATCAAGACAGAAATCTTCCGCGTGGGAGATGTGCTTGAACGTTTTCGAGATTTCGCTTCGATCGAACGGCTGAAGTTGGCACCCGTGAACCTTTCCGCACTGATACAGCATCAACTCAATTTGATTTCTCCGCACGCTGACCAACAATCGATTGACATCCAATTGCAAGGCTTTGATCAATCCGAGTATAAAATACTAGCCGATGGGGGCCGATTGGAACAAGTTTTGTTGAACTTGTTACTGAATGGATTGCAAGCCATGCCCACCGGAGGAACCTTGACGGTGTCTAAATCGGTCGATGATGATTCGTGTATCATTGAAATAAGTGACACCGGAAACGGCATTCCGCGTGAGGTTCAAGATAAGATTTTTGAGCCGTATTTTACCACGAAAACGAATGGAACGGGGCTGGGCTTGGCCCTTTGTGAAAAAATTATCGGGCAACACAATGGACGACTGGGATTTCAGTCATCGCCCGCAGGCACAACGTTTCGATTAATTTTGCCAAAACTATCATTCGACCACGGCTTAATAATTAAGTGATCATCGATGGAAGATAATTTTCAAATTTTAATTGTCGATGATGAACCGAATATTCGAGCCGGACTTGCAAAGGGACTCGAAAAATATGCAAATCGGATTGAAACCGCTGGCTCATTCAATGAAGCCATTGAAATGTTCCAAGCCGCAGAATTTCAGTTGGTCATTGCGGATGTACGTTTATCGGGTGATCGTAATGGATTGGAGCTCATTTCACTCGTCCAGCAACTTCAACCGGGAACGACGACGATTGTTATCACCGCTCACGGCACAGTAGAAACTTCCGTCGATGCGATGCGACGAGGAGCTCTCGATTTTATCAGCAAGCCCGTCGACCTGAATTTGATCCGAGAACAGGTTGCGAAAGCGCGCGAACACCATCGCTTGCAGCGAGACAATCGGCAATTGCGGGAACAACTTGCGGAACTGGGAGAAGTCGCGGGCATCATTGGAAGCTCCCGATCTTGGAATGAGTTGCTCTCCCAAGTTCGACAAGTTGCCGATACAGACGCCACGGTGATGATCCAGGGAGAAAACGGAACGGGAAAGGAATTGATTGCTCGAGCAATTCACGATTTGAGCTCGCGGTCGCCAATTCGTTTTGTAGCAATCAATCTGGGAGCACTTCCGGAAACACTGCTGGAAAGCGAGTTGTTGGGTCATGAGCAAGGAGCGTTCACCGGAGCTGTTCGAAAGAAACCCGGCTGTTTCGAGCAAGCAGCCGGTGGTACGTTATTTTTGGACGAGATTACCGAAATCCCTTCCAAGTGCCAAGTAGACCTTTTACGCGTATTGGAAACGGGAGAGTTTGTCAGATTGGGAGGTGAAGAACACCTAACATCAAGCGCTCGGATCGTGTCGGCGACGAACCGAGACATACAGCAAATGGTCGATGACGGAACATTTCGCCAAGACCTATTTTATCGATTGAACATCATACCTATTTCGGTTCCACCTCTACGTGAGCGACCGGACGACATCCCACTACTGGCAAACCATTTTCTAAACTATTTTTGCAATCGCCATCATCGGCCCCCAAAGAATATTGATTCCACCGCGATGGAGCAATTGGTTGTTGCCAGTTGGCCTGGGAACGTTCGGCAGTTGCGTAACGTGATCGAAAGAATGGTGGTGACCGTTTCAGCAGAGTCGATTAATGCAGATGATCTACCGAATGACTTGAGAATGAAAAATCTAATCGCTGCGGACGAAAACCTGACACTCGCAAAGGTAATCGAACGAGCCGAAAAGACTGCCATTCAATCGGCCTTAACCAGCAACGACTTTCATCGAGAAAAGGCCGCGCGAACATTGGGGATCAGTGTCCGCACATTGCATTACAAAATGAACCGCTATGGTTTGCATTGATTTGTGTTTTTTATTCATGTTAACCATCGAGTAAAGTGCAAGCCTGTGTTCGAGCCGGCGCGATGTACACAGATACTACAGGGGATCGCGTTGGGAGGGGTTTGTGCCTTTGATGGACAAGCCTATCACCGGTTTTTACCCGAGGCTCAGCGGGCCAGCCTGCCACTGGTCGAAGAAGATTTCTCGGACCCTGGACCGACCGGCATCCATCTGGTACAGGTCAGATTTCTATAGATCGCGACAAACGCTGGAGCGCCCTAATTTTTGACAAGTCGATTTCCAACTACCAGCAAACCAAATTTTTCCCACTTGTTTGCTCAGTTGGACGTTCGGTCCTGCTGTTGACTTTCAGCGACAAAACCAAGTTGGACAATTAATGACACTTTTGTAATCGTTCACGGTAAAGCAGGGAGATTGAGCAGGGAGATTGAGGCTCCCGCCGAAACAATAACTACCCATCGGGATCAGCCAATAATTCTTGTAATCGTTGGCTCAGTTCTGCTGACAATCGGTGAAGCCAACTTTCGTCAATGATGCCAATTGAAATCATGTCTCGGACATGAACACGATCTTTATCGCGAAACGAAGTCAACTTCATCGTCACCAGCCGCTCGAACGGGAGTGTACGAGCCTCTTCCATCAAGACATACTGATCAATATCAGGAACCGGTTCCGGATATTCCTCGCGCACTTTTTTTCCAGCGAAAAGGACGTGTACTGCATCCCGTGCTTTGGCATTCGGGCCATCGAGAAACATGGTCACTCCCGCAGCGCGACGGTACAAAAAGCCTTCTGCCTCCAACGCCTTAATCGCCCGATCCAGATCGGATTCATTCAGAATTATATCGACATCGCGAGTATTTCGAACGACTGATTCATCGACCTGAGCCACCCAATGTTGGACGGCATTCCCCCCAATCACCGCGTAGGGAATATTGTTCGAATTCAGCGCGCGAGTCACTCGCCGCAAGCGTTCTTTGACTATTTCCACCGCTCGCGCAATCCTTTCCCACAAGGCCTCGCCGGTATATTTGACTTCAATCATCGTATCTTTTCCTCTACGATATTATATCACGCCTCGCCATTCAGGTCATGTACACTTTTGTCGTCTGGGAGGTATTTCCGCCCTGAAAATCGCGATTTACTTAAAAAAAACCCTGCTTATCTAAGACGATTAACGTCAAATATTCATGCTCTGTTCGGGTGCTTATTGTTGTTTTTATAACCCAGTTCCATCTTAAGCCGGGCTTCATAGTCGCTTCCCGGCTCCCAGAACATGGCTTGAAGCAACATCGTTCCACCAATTTGGAATAAGCAAAACATCAGATAATCAATTGCTAATCCGCGTCGCTCGATTTCTAACATTTGAAAATAGGAACTCGGAAAATAAAATACAGGTTCCGAATCAGGTTGAAAATTAAGCCAATAGATGACTACCGCCAAGCCGATTGGCCAAAGCAAATTCGTTTTCAACAAAAAAGAAAGGAGTATCGTTGACGCGGCAACACTCACTTTCGCAGCCAACAATTGTTGGCTAAGATTTTCAATGGCTGACCAAGAGTCAAGCGATACCAGTTCATAATAGGCATAGATGGTAACTCCATATGCTGTCAAAGCCACCAGACAACAGGGAACAAAAAACCTGAAAAGATAACTGCTCAGAGGCATGTCCATCCAGGCGTCGTTTTTCCACAAGGTATTGAAATGTCCCATTGCTTTTCCTGAAAAACCAGTCATCGCCGATTAAGCTGGAGTCTGTTCCACCAGCCAAATTTTATCGCCGGATCTGTAAGACGACAATTATCTGTCAACGGTTACCATTTTTGTAACCGTTCGGGATAGTAGAGATCATTTTAAGATAGGCCGCACGACATGGGCTTCTTCGACACCTGTCAATCGCGCGTTTAGGCCGCGAAATGGAAAACTGAAACGGTGATGGTCGATCCCCAAGCAATGCAGAATTGTGGCATGTAAGTCTCGCAAATGGACAGGGTTCTCTAAGATGTTGTAGCTGAAATCGTCGGTCGTGCCGTAATCAAATCCGCGTTTGATCCCCCCGCCCGCCATCCATACGGTAAAGCAGCGACCATGATGGTCTCGGCCCATGCCCGGATCCCCCAGTCTCCCTTGGCCGTAAACCGTTCTACCAAACTCGGTAAAGAACAGTACCAGTGTGTCCTCGAGCAAACCCGACCGTTTTAAATCTTTCAAAAGTGCGGCACTCGGTTGGTCGATGTCTTGGCATTGCATCGGCAATTGCCGTTGGATGGCAATGTGTTGATCCCAGCCGCGATGGTAAAGCTGCACGAAACGAACCCCCCGCTCAAGCAACCGTTTTGCCAACAGACAATTGCCCGCATAGCTTCCCGGTCGCCGCACATCCGATCCATACGACTCGAGCGTCTCAGGAGATTCCGAATTCAAATCCGTTAATTCAGGAACGGAAACCTGCATGCGAAAGGCCATCTCATAGGCATTGATTCGCGCCAGCGTTTCCGGGTCACCAGTTCGTTCGATTGAGAGTTGATTCAGCAGTTGCAAGTCATCCAACATTTCGCGTCGTTGCGGTCGATCGATTCCCGGCGGATTTTGCAGATAAGGCACGGCGGAAGCACCCGGTCGGAGACTGACACCTTGGTGAGAAGAAGGCAGAAAACCGCTCCCCCACAGGCGAGAAAAAATAGGTTGGCCTGGGTTTTTGCCTCGACCTTGCGAAACCATGGCGATGAACGCCGGTAAATTCTCGTTTTCACTCCCCAAGCCGTAACTGGCCCAGGCCCCCATGCTGGCATAACCCGGCTGTTGATTCCCCGTGTTGAATAAAGTGACCGCCGGATCATGATTGATGGCTTCCGAATGGACGGACTTGATGATACATAGCTCGTCGGCGACCGTTTGCAAATGGGGCAGCAAGTCACTGATCCAGGTTCCCTGCTGACCACAACGACGCCCAGGCCACATCGCGGGCACTACCGGCAGGCTCCCCTGTCCCGATGTCTTACCTGTCAAACGCTGGCCACCACGGATCGAATCGGGCAATTGTTCTCCCGACATTCGAGTTAAGGTCTCTTTTTGATCAAACAAGTCCACATGCGATACGCCCCCCGATTGAAACAGACACACGACCCGTTTGGCAGTGGGTTGGAAATGCGGAAGCCCAGCCAAGCCACCGTGATCAGCCGTTAATGGATGACTCCCCAGATGATTTGAAAAACCAAGTTGATCATTCGCCGCAAGTCGCGACAGTGAATCCGCTACAACGTTTTCTCCCAGCAGCGATCCCAAGGCCATTGCCCCCAGGCCGCGGAGTGGATTGGCCAAAAATAACCGTCGACCAAGTTTTTGTTGTTGTACTGGCAAGTTGGAATTCTGCATGATTTAATATTTAGTAATAAATTCGGCGTGATTGATTAACAAGCTGGCAACGCTACCCCAAGCCGCCAATTCAGCGGGAGCTAAATTTCGATCGTAAACCGATTCACCATTGCTCAAAAAAGCGATCGCGGCGGCAGGATCGTTCCCGTAACGTTGTCGTTCCCGATTTAGTCGCTGGACAAACACCTCAATCTCCCGCTCGGTTGCCGGTCGTCCCAGTGTTTGCAGCACGGCCCACTCGAGTCGTTGCGTATCGCCGGGGAAGTCCGTCAACTTGAGAATCTGTTCCGCCAGGGCTCGACTGGCCTCGACGAATTGCACATCGTTCAACAGCACCAGCGATTGCAGCGGTGTGGTGGTCGACGGTCGTCCGACCACACAAACCTCCCGGTTGGGAGCATCGAACAACGAAAGATTCACAGGCGGAGCCGTCCGCTTCCAGTAGGTATAAAGCGACCGACGGTAGAGCTTTTCACCATGGTCTTGCACGAAAGTCTGCGCGGTGGCTGGCGTGCTGCCGTAATGGCTGACTTCGCGCCAAGGGTCACCCGGCGTATACGGATTGACACTGGGGCCACCGATGCGCGGTACTAACAAGCCGCTGGACTGGAGAGCCGCATCGCGAATGATTTCGGCTGATAGGCGAAAGCGAGGTCCACGTCCCAGCAGTTCATTTTGTGGATCTCGACTGAGCCCCATCGCATCACTATGTGAGGATTGCTGATACGTGGCACTGGTAACGATCAAATAGATCAATTCTTTGACGTCCCAGCCTTGCTCGCGAAATTCAACCGCCAGCCAATCGAGCAATTCAGGATGGCTTGGCCAACTTCCTTGCGAACCAAAATCAGCGGAGGTGGCAACGATCCCCTGACCGAACAACATTTGCCAAAATCGATTGACTGCAACCCGCGCAGTCAACGGGTGAGTTTCCATCGTCAGCCAAGTCGCCAGTCCCATGCGATCAAGCGACGCCCCTTCAGGCAGTGGCGGAAGAGATCGGGGCAATGCCGCTGTGACCTTATAAGCCGGTTGAGCGTAATCGCCCCGGTTGAGCAGAAACGTTTCTCGAGGGTTCTCACTTTCGGCCATCACCATGGCAGAAAATTTTTCAGTGAGCACTCGACGCCGCTCATGCAAGTTTGCCAGTTCGATTCTTTGACGCCAAAGCTGCTGGCCATTGGCACTGCAATAATCCCACAGCTGCTGCCAATCGGAATCGGATCGCTGATTGGCAGAAATTTCCAGTAAATGGATAATCGATTCGGGAAGATCGATGTCTTTATCTGTACCGGTGAATGCTTCAATTTGAAGCCTGCCAGGGATCATCTGTCGACCGTAGCCAAAATTGACTTGCACTGTCATGAATGGCGTTTCGGCAACCGAAATTGGATCGGCAAAGGTTACTGAATATCGCACCTCGCCTTCCGCATCCAAAGCGGGAGACCAACCTGTTGGATTGCGAGGGTCGAAGGTCGCTTGCGGAGGAAATCCATTTTCCCAACAGCTGGCAGCGACCGATTCGATCGGTTTCAATTGATGTAGATTGACTTGTTCCGCAGGGACTTGGTCGGCAGTAATTGAGATCGCGGTCAAGACAAACGTTCCGCGTTCGCTGTTGGAATCTTTGATCAATGACTTACCTTCGCCTCTGCCCCAACCATTACCGGGAAGCCCCTCGACTGGAAAAAATGTCAATCGCAAACCGGTGATGGGATGCTCAGTTTGAGGAAGCTTTGTGGAAACATCGAACGCCGACAACCCGCCAAATCCAGTAATTCGCACAACCCCTTCGGATCCTTCCTCCACCGCAAATCCACTGCCCATGTTGGGCGTGGTGACATTCAAGGCTTTGATCGGAAGTAATTGAAAATTGGCTCCTCGATTCTGCAAACGAACCTGCTGCTGCTGCTCCCAAATTGATAGCATTTTGATATCAATTGTGGCCAGTTCGCTCTCTAGTTCTTGAACTCGCTGATTTAACGATTCCAGCTCGTCAGTTTTAAGTACTGTTTCCGCCTCGATGGTAGGGACTGGATTGACGCCTCCATCCCCATCGAGTCCCCGGTCGTTGATGGTATTAAAAAAGGCGGTTAACTGGTAATACTCATCGTGGGTGATCGGATCGTATTTGTGGGTATGGCACTGGGCACAGGCCAACGTCAGGCCCAGCATCGATTCACCAAATGTCTTAATGCGATCTGCATTATAGTTTGCCAAATTTTCTTCAGGAATCGTTCCCCCCTCATGGGTGACCATGTTATTTCGCTGGAACCCTGTTGCGATCCATTGGGCTGTCTTTCGATCGGGGATCAAATCACCCGCGATTTGATGAAGGATGAATTGATCATAGGGCAAATTGTCATTAAAAGATTGGATCACCCAATCGCGCCACAGCCAAGCGTGTCGCCCGCCGTCAATGGAAAAGCCATTGGTGTCGGCATAGCGCGCGGCATCCAACCAATCAATGGCCATCTTTTCGCCAAAGTGG
>JBGTHU010000198.1:0-7218 GCA_041745975.1 Mariniblastus sp. | reverse complement strand
GAGTCACGAAGTCCAATCCCAACTGTTGGATCGAACGATCAGCATCTTGAAGAATTGACAGTTTGTCGCCTTCCAGATAGGGCAAGTAGAGGCTGACCTTTTCAGCATCCCAGTTTCCGATGGTGAAGGCCTGGAAAATCGATTGGTAGAACTCAGGGCGACAATCTGGATAAATCGAGTGATCGCCGCTGTGAACACCCAAGCACAAGTCAAGGTTGGAGTCTTGTTCAACGGCCAACGACAGCGCCCAACCGTAGGCAATCGAAGCGAAGATCGCGTTCCGGTTGGGGACGACCGTTTGTTTCATATTTTCTTGTTCGTAGTATCCCGTAGGAACTTCCCAGTCTGAGTCGGTCAATGCCGATCGAAACAGAGTTCCCAGCTGAGACATGTCGATAATTCGGCTATCCACAAACAGGTCATGTCTCTGCAAATAGTCCAAATTTTGTTTTAATCGCTGCAGTTCAATTTTATGTTTTTGGCCATAATCAAAACTCAAGCCATATACCTGCCGACCTTCCGCCAGCAACCGCAACAACAAACTGGTTGAATCCATGCCGCCGCTCAAACAGATGACGGCTCGATTAGGTTTTTCCAAAGTCATTTTTTGCTAAAGTATGCGGTGTGATATTATCTTTTTCAATACAACTTCGTTGTACTTCAAATTGCAGCCTGGATCAATGACGCCAGGCGAATCCGAAGTCCGATTTTTTGAGAGTTCGAATCAGCAAAGTGACCGCTAGCAATTCAAAGTTGTAAAAACGGTGCCAATAATCGTATAGGTGACTTGGCGAGCTGCCAGAAAAAGTGATAATGAGTTAAGAGAATTGTAACCGTTCAGGGATATTGACGCTTTACAAATTCGGCGAAATATTCTTGGAGGTCAAGGTTCCTGCCGAGACAAATCTTTGCCATTGCAACGGGTTGGGTGACTGTTGTCTTGGCGGAAGCCTCCACCTCCCTTCCTACCCGTGAACGGTTGCAGAAAATTTATATGACAAAACGGTCTCGATAGCATATGGCTCGCAACGAACAACTCATTCGGCAGCATAAAATCTTGCAGATCTTAGAGCGCGTTCGCTACGGGAAGACGTTGGAGGAATTGCAGGCTGACGTAACTGATGAACTAGGGCTCGGTTCGATCCACCAGCGAACTTTGCGACGAGACTTGGAAGCGCTCCAAGCGGCTGGAATTGATGTTGCCAATTCCGAAAGTCCGAGGGGGAAAGTTTGGAAATTAGGGCCGCTGGCCAAAACAGCCACCAAGATCAGTTTCTCAGCAACCGAATTGATTGCGCTTTCGCTCGGTCGTCAGTTAATGTTCCCGCTGGCAGGCACTCCGTTTTGGCAGGGCATTGAAACGTTCTGGAAAAAAATCCAGGAAGAGGTTCCCGAAGCGGTGCTGACCCACTACCAAAAATATCGCAAATCGCTCAGTGTACTGGGTGTCCCCGCCAAGTCGTATGAAAAACAGCGGGGGATGATCAAAACAATTAATCGTGCGATAATCGAAAATCGAATTGTCGAAATTGAGTACGAGTCGCCGGGCAAGCCGAAAAAAGTCCGCCAAATCGAACCGCATCGAATCGCTTTATTTCAATCCAGCCTCTACGTTGTAGCCACGGCCTGCGAGGATCCTCATCCAGATTCTCGCTTGCGCTTCTGGAAAGTCGATCGAATGCACAAAGCCACGATTACCGATCTTTATTTTCAGCAACCACCCGATCAGGAAATTGACCAATTCGTTGGCAGTACGGTCAGCATGTTTGCCAGCCGCAAGGAGAGTTCCAACTATGTGATCCGCGTTAATTCTCGAGCCGCTTGCTGGGTTATCGAAGATCCAATTCACGCTGAACAGGAACTCAAGGAATTGGCTGACGGTAGTGTGGAACTGACCGTCAAAGCGGCTCATAATATGGAAATCATTCCTCGGGTGCTCAGTATGGGCGTTAACGCGGAAATAATAGCCCCTGAATCAGCGAGGGCTGAAATGGCAGAAATCATCAAGCAAATGTCAGGTAGATATCATGACTAATCCGAGCCCTTCCTCCAAAGCGTTTGATTCCAATCGGCCGGCGACTCAAAGGCCACTTCCCGAAGCCAGCTTTGGGCCGCGACATGGTGGCGTGTTAGCCAAGCTGAAAACATTTTCTCTGTTGGGTATTGACGCGGTGCCGGTCGAAGTCGAAGTCGATGTCTCGCCGCGGGCGATGCCGAAAACGATCTTGGTGGGACTGCCTGAAGCCGCCGTCCGCGAAAGCACTCACCGCTGCGAACGAGCGATGATCAATTCGGGTTTTCAGCGTACTTCCGACCGGGTGGTGATCAATTTGGCTCCCGCGGAACTTCCCAAACAGGCGGCAACGTTTGACTTACCAATCTCGTTGGGGATTCTGATCGGCAGTGAACAGATTCATTCGGATTTGCTCGCCGACTACGCCGTCGTCGGTGAACTGGCCCTTGAGGGGCATACTCGATCGGCCAAGGGCGTATTGTCGATGGCCCTGGCGGCGAGAGAACTAGGACTCAAGGGCTTGGTCGTCCCGGAAGAAAACGCGCAAGAGGCTGCTGTGGTCGAAGGATTGGATGTGATTGCGGTCGGATCATTGAGCCAGGCGGCTGCATTTTTTGCAGGAGATTTGGAAATCGAACCGACTCCATCTCAAATCGAAACTCTGTTTCAAGAGTTCTGTAACTACGATGTCGATTTCTCCGATGTACGAGGGCAAGAAATGGCCAAGCGAGCGATTACGATCGCCGCCGCCGGTGCCCACAACTTGCTGATGGTGGGGCCTCCCGGGTCGGGCAAAACGATGTTGGCCAAACGTATCCCGACAGTACTCCCTGCCCTCACACCCGATGAATCAGTTGTTACCACTCGCATTTATAGCGCCGTGGGTCGCTTGTCGACCAAGCAACCGCTATTGGCGACTCGGCCATTTCGATCCCCTCATCACACGATCAGTGAACCGGGACTGGTCGGCGGTGGCAGCACCCCAATGCCCGGGGAGATTTCAATGGCTCACAACGGAGTGTTGTTTTTGGATGAACTGCCCGAGTTCAATCGGCGCACGTTGGAAGTGCTGCGGCAGCCTTTGGAAGACCGCTTGGTCACAATCTCGCGGGCTCTACAATCGACCACATTCCCGTGCGAATTCATGTTGGTCGCCGCTCTCAATCCCTGTCCCTGTGGATACCGAGGTGATGTTCGGCGAGCCTGTCATTGTTCGCCAATGCAAGTTGAAAAATACATGAGCAAAATTTCCGGCCCGTTGCTTGATCGAATTGATATTCATGTGGAAGTACCCGCTGCCGATTTCAAAGAACTATCGAGCGCGACGCTTGGCACTTCCAGTGAATCAATACGCGAACATGTGATTAATGCTCGCAAAGCCCAAGCCGAACGATTTGTAAATTGCAAGATTTTGTACAATGCGCAAATGTCCAGCCCCCAGATACGTCAGTTCTGCAAGTTAGACCGGGAGGGGATGGAATTACTGAAAGTCAGCGTCAACGAATTGGGACTTTCAGCTCGAGCCCATGACAAAGTCTTGCGATTGGCCCGCACTATCGCCGATCTCGAATGCAGCGATAATATTGAGCATCACCATTTGAACGAAGCCATCAACTATCGGATGCTCGACCGCGACGCTCGTAAATAGTCGCTCGCCTTCTTAAATCGTAACCAAACCACCCTGAACTCCAACCGAGCTAAGCTTGATCACAAAAATTTCCGGACAATTGATAGCATTGACTGAAACCGAAGCTATTTTTAAGATTCCGCCATTTGAATATGAAGTGCTAATTCCCGAATTCACTCGCCGTCAATTGCAAGCGGAAGTCGGTAACGCCGCTACGTTGTTTACCATAGACTACATTGATGGCAATCCGCAAGCCGGAGGGCGGATGACGCCGCGGCTGATTGGTTTTATCAGCGAGATCGAGCGGCAGTTTTTCGACTTGTTCTGCTCGGTCGATGGAGTGGGAGTCAAGAAGGCGCTACGCGCGATGGTGCGGCCGGTGCCAGACATCGCCAATGCTATCGAAGCTCAAGACGTCAAACTGCTCTCTACCCTGCCCGGAATTGGAGCGGCCACCGCTGAGCGGATTATTGCCAAGCTTAGACGGAAGATGGCCCGGTTTGCACTCCTGGTCGCCAAAGAGGCTTGGCAAGGAGAAGGTCAAACGGTCGACCATAGCGTAGTTGATGAAACGTATCAAATTTTGGTCTCCCTGGGGCATAGCGAAGCGGATGCTCGAAAGCTACTGGAGACGCCGCTGAAGTCAAAGAAAAAATACAAGGACATCGAGTCGCTGCTGCAAGCGGTTTACGAGGGCGTCAATCAAGGTCAATAGCAAAATCAATCATGGTTTGATAGTCGTCTACTGAAATCAGCCGAGCCAACTCGAATCCTTGTTTGGATAGAGAAAAATCTCGTTGTAGATGGTGCAACACCAACCCAGCCCGGCAGAGCTGACGGAAGCCGTCAAGGAACTTGACCGTTTGTTGCGGGTCTTCTTTTCGTAAAAACAACTTGCGGCTCTGCGGCTGCACTTCAACACAGACCGCCAGGAATCTCTCGACCGAGTCGAATCCGTCTCGCTGGAACCAAATTTCCAAAGTTCCCCGAGAGGCAGCCAGGCCCAGAATGCACTTCGCCTCATCCGATAGTTGTTCCAGGATTACCGCTGTTTGATTGGTATCACTGATGGCCAGCGAACAGAGTTGGGCAAAACCAATGATCGTCGGGGCACCTTCGGCTAATTCTTGCCAAGAAGTAGGCGAGTGGTTTCCGAAATCGCTGAGATGACGTGGGAGCATCAGGTGTTGGCTTGGATGGGGCTGGCTAGAGTGGGATATTATTTGATGGATTTGATCGTCGCGATTGGGAGGTTTCGCAACGCCTTGGGTAATGGAAAGCTGACATTTTCTTCACGGACGATCGCCGGTTCGACTTCGGCACCATACCGCCGATCAATCCAATCGATGCAATCGTTAACCACGACTTCCGGAGCACTCGCTCCGGCGGTGATGAAGATCGTTGCCACATTTTCGAACCAGTTTGGGTCGAGGTCATGGTCTCCGTCAATCAGATACGAGGGAACGCCCGACAACTCTCCCAGTTCGCGGAGTCGTTGGCTGTTGGAACTGTTTTGGCTTCCCAGGACAAGGCACAGATCTGCTTGTTGGACAAGTTTTCGCACCGCTTCCTGACGATTTTGAGTGGCGTAACAAATATCTTCTTTGGGTGGATTGATCAAGCCCGGAAATTTAGCTCGCAAACGATCGATGATCCGATTGGCATCGTCGACCGAAAGGGTGGTTTGAGTCAGATAGGCGAGCTTAGTTCCGGAGGGAAAATCCAGTCGATCGACATCCTCCGGGGTTTCTACTAAAATCATCGACTCGGGAGCTTCGCCCATCGTACCGATAACCTCGTCATGCCCTTCATGCCCGATTAGAAAGATCGTGTATCCCTCACGAGCGTATTTGACCGCTTCCAAATGCACTTTAGTGACCAGCGGACAAGTAGCATCGATCGCATTTAGGTTGCGTCGTCGAGCCAGTTGTCGGATTTCCGGAGAAACCCCGTGAGCCGAAAACATCAACACCGAACCTTCGGGGACATCAGAGACATGGTCAACAAAGATCGCTCCTTTTTTACGGAAGGAATCGACCACATATTGGTTATGCACAATCTCGTGATAAACGTAGACCGGTGCTCCGAAGGCTTGCAATGCCAAATCCAAGCTCTCGATGGCCATGTTGACACCAGCACAAAAACCGCGAGGACTGGCGAGTAAAATTTTTTTGGGTTGATTCATTTTTTTAGTGCTTTAGGAATACTCAGGCGACTCGCAGGCAACGTGAGCCGTTCTGCAAGAGGACAACTGTGATTTTGCAGGTTTGGGCTTCGTGGATTTGAATATTATGTCCGATAAACTTCGATCCGGCTATCGGATCTCCTGCCGAATTTCTTCGTATTATCCGTGAATTCAGCGGAGGTTCAACTCAAAAAAGTAACTCCAGTAAAGACAGAGATCTCAAAACGCGGACATAAAGCATCTTGATTTACTCATGGCCCTGAAACCAATTCGCAACAATTCGCAACAATTCGCAAAACTTAAATCAAGACATCAGATCTAACAACTGGTTGACCTTGGCTGTTTTGGCAGGAACATTTTGGAATTGGGGCATGATGCTACCGTAGACTTCGGGCATAAAAACATACTCCCAAGAAACGGCCCAATCTTCAGTGGCATTTAGTGTGCCATAGCTTCGCACAAACGATGAACTGGAACGGTACCACCAATCCCGAATGGTTGGTTGGATATTGCCATTTACGATCCGATACTCAAACGGCTCGAAGGTTTGTAGCGGAGCCTGAGTAAATGAAGAGCTATTGGGATTGGTATTTCTCCAGGAACTAAGGGATCGAAACTCATTCCACAAATTTCCTCGGTTGGGTAACCGTCGATTGATTTCGTACTCAGAATCCCAGTTATGAGCGATTTCATGTATTACCAGCAACCCGGCCCAGCGATAAGCGTGGTTGTCGTTTTCATTGAAGTCAGCAATCCGGATAGTACGTGTATATGTTTCGGAAACTATGTTCCCTCGGCTATCGGTTTGGAAACTACCTTCCAGTTCGTTTAATCCATCAAAGCCGCGCATCACCGTGTCATTTGCTCGGTGCTTGGCAATAGTCAATGGGAGATGACTGGTGGTATCTTTCAGCACCATGGTCCCTCCCGTGCGATGGTGCAATGCTCTCAACCCACGGTCAATTGCTTCCATCTCTTTAAAATTCCAATTCGAGGTGGCGTTGACAAATCGAATCACGGCGTTGTTAGCGGTGTTTGAAGGAACCGTTCGGCCGGGACGAATTAAAATTCGGTTTTTACCAATTCCTGTATTTTCGAGGGTATTCCCACTACCATAGGCCAGAAATCCATCATTCCCTGGCCCGCCGAACAATTTGTTATTACTACCCGTGGCGTACAGCGAATCATTGCCGACTCCGCCTAAAATTCGGCCGTAACTCCCATTGGCATAAATGATGTCATCACCCTGGGCGCCAAACACCCAATCGCCAACCCATTTGCCATCTTCTATTGCACCAATTCCCTGGGAATAGATCACATCATCTCCCCGACCTCCAATGACGGTATTTTTTCCCGATCCGGTATAGATCGTGTGACTACCTAACCCCCCCC
>JBGTHU010000197.1:0-3832 GCA_041745975.1 Mariniblastus sp. | reverse complement strand
TATAAAAAAGAAAAGTTGCACCGTAGAAAAGGGTTTTTGCCGGATAGCAAAAAACCGCTGAAGTTTAGATCACGATTAGCGCTCGGGCAAATAATTCCATCGACTTCCTACAGATTTTGTTGTAGTTGCCACGTCACCATTCAAGATTAGGCAATTGGAGGAAATCAGTTCCGATGTAACGATTTTGCGAATAATAATGATAATGGGGAATAGATTTCACAAAGCATCCACTGCTGCAATTTTTGAAATCGCTTGCAGAGCCATTTCAATATCCTGATTCGTAGTGAATAGACCGGGACTAATTCGCAACGTACCGCCATGATTCAGCGTCCCTAATCCCTGATGCATCAGCGGTGCACAGTGCAAACCGGCTCGCGCTTGGATTGACCATTGGGTGTCAAGAATCACAGCCGCATCGTGACAGCTAAGTTGATCGAACCTTATGGAAAACACTCCCATGCGATCCTGTTCCGTGTTGGCTCCATATAAGTGGAGGCCCGGGATTTCCTGCAAACCCTGCCAAAGCCGACTCTGGCGATCATTTGACTGCTTCCTCAATTCCGCCGCTTGATCCGTTTGCAGAAAATCGAGCCCGGCGGCCAAACCGATTAGGCCAGGAACATTCATATTCCCTGATTCAAATTTTTCAGGAATGGTTTCTGGTTGTCGATCAAGTGCTTCTGAATTTCCGGAATCGCCCGAACCGCCGGTTCCGCCGGTTCCGCCAAAGCGCAACGGTCTTAGTTGATCGGCAATCTTGGGACTAAGATACAAGATCCCGGTTCCTGTCGGTCCCAGCAATCCTTTGTGGCCTGCGGCAGCCAACATATCACATCCGATGGCTTTGACATCGATTGGCAAAATCCCCATCGTTTGAGCCGCGTCGACCAGAAAAGGTACCTGGTGTTGTTGGCAAAATTGACCGATGGTCTCCAAATCCTGAATCGTCCCCGTGACGTTGCTGGCATGAGAAAGTACAACCAAACGAGTCTGGGGGCGGATCGCGTCGATAATCGCCTGCGGACAAACTCGCCCCTGTTCATCAAAACGGACCCGTTCCACGGATACATTCCCCTGCCGCTGAAGATAGGCCAAAGGGCGCAATACCGAATTGTGTTCCGCCAAAGAAGTGACGACATGGTCACCGGGGTTGAGCCAGCCCAAAATTGCCATGGACAGCGAATCGGTACAACTGAACGTAAAAATGACTTGGCGGGCGTTATCCGCATTGATCTTGGCAGCGATTTGTGATCGGGATTGCCTAATAATCCGACTCACATCGCCAACTTGTCGGTAGCTGCCCCGCCCCAGCGATACCCCCAAAGAACGCTGAGCGTGGTCAACGGCTTGGTAAACGGTTTCGGGCTTGGGCCAAGTCGTGGCCGCGTTGTCCAAATAAATTCGATTCGAGCCCAATTTTTAAGTCCTTACAAAATTTCAGCGGAGTGGTTAGAATAAAACGATTGTTTCGGCAGGTGCCTCAACCTGGCCTCCTAACTTAGAACGTCGACAAATAAGATTTTACCAATCACACTGTTGTTTTAATCAAGCTAACGTTTTTTTGGAATCAAAAACATGAATAAAGTTACCACAATTTTTGGCATTTTGTGCATCTTCTTCTTGGCCGGTTGCATCCTGAACGCTGGCGGTCCCCGCGGTAATAGTGCGACCACAACCCAAGATTCAAATACCACCCGCTTGGCCTCCGATCCAATCCGGCAAGATGGCATCCAAGATAACGCTCAAGATACTACCAGCCAACAATCCGGATATCACCCGGCCATGCTCAATCCCAATCTTGCCGACAAGACAGCACCCGATATCTATCGAGTTAAATTTGTGACCACCAAAGGGGATTTTATTCTGGAAGTGAATCGGGAGTGGGCGCCCAACGGAGCCGATCGATTTTTTAACCTCGTTGATATTGGCTACTTTAAGGACATCGCGATTTTTCGAGCGGTTAATGGCTTTATGTTTCAGTTCGGCATCCATGGCGATCCTGCCATCAGTCGCATTTGGAAAGACGCCAACATTCGCGATGACGCTGCCAAGGGAATCTCCAATCTACCGGGCTATATTTCTTTTGCCAATGCGGGACCGCATACCCGATCGAATCAGTTATTTATCAACTTAGGGAACAATGCCCGACTTGATTCCATGGGCTTCACCCCTTTTGGTAAGGTCGTCGAAGGAATGGAAGTGATCAAAAAAATCAATACCCAGTATGGAGAAAATGCTTCTCAAGTTCAACCGAACTTTCAATCCAAAGGAAACAAGTATATTTTGGATAGTTTTCCCAATTTGGATATCATCAAATCGGTCGAACTGGTGGTGGCAGACGAAGATTAAAGAATCTCACTTACATCCCAACTTATCCCAAACGATATGGCACACGCTCAGAACCTCGCCTCTTTGGGTGAAAAACCTAACGCAATTGGGGGTCGCTTAAAAAGAGGCTTGAAATCTTTCACTGTTGATTTAAGCTGATCTAAGCTCCAAAAGGCTTCAGCCACTTTCGATTCATCGCATAATCGAGGGTTTGAAAGCTTGATTACCAAAGGTTCTGCCCCTATCAGGGACATGGCCTAGAGGTTATCTGGATAATGAATTTTGGTTCGCCCCCCGCGGCTAGCAGTCTCAAGAACATGGATCTTATTCCTTCGCTTCAGCGTGTCTTAAAAGGCGTGCAAGTTTTCTTGTTTGACATTTCATCGTGTGTAAATTTTGGGGATTCATTTTTATAACTGATTCGCAACGGATTAATTTGAGGAGTTATTGTGATGCAAAAGAAGTTCATCAAAATGCTAGGTGCTGGCCTTTGCTTCGGTCTGCTGGGCACCGGCAAACTGGGCGCTGCAGTATTAGACCGGGGCTGACTGGGTAAACTTCGGTTTGACCCATTCCGAGAGCAATTCTGGGGATGCTATCTTTCGTTCGGTGGATTTCATCGAACTTGGCGACCACATATCAGCCGATTACCGTGTTCTTTTGAGGGAAGCCAACAACAGTCCAATACCGATCATCGTTCCGCCGATCGGTTCGGGGATGGCAACCGAAAAACGCACGTTGTCAATGTAGACCGCTCCGCTGGCGTTGTTTTGTTGCTGAAAGACCAATGCCACGCGAGCCTCGACGGCACCCTCGGGAGCGATTGACGTTAGCTCCCTTTCGATCCATTGATCATTGACTGAATTGCCATCAGCGAGAACAATCCACTCGGATGAAATGTACTCCTCCGATCCGAACGCTCCATACTGTTCTCGATAATAATCGATTTTTAATTCGACGCGGTTGGCCGTTCCCGCTATCGAGTCATCCGATAAAATCAAGGCTTGAGCGATCGCCGTTAATTCATCGCCAGCCCGAATTGAAATTCCCTGTTCGACTCCCGAATAATTCGTTTCACCGTTAAATTGACCGTAGAGTTTCAGTGACTCGGATCCTTGGGCCGCCAGTTGATTGCTGGTGCTGACATTATTGATCGAGTTTCCAAACGTTGTCCAGTTTGCCATCGAGCCTCCATTGGCTTCGAAATCACCGTTGTCAAATTTGAGAACGGGATCGGTTGCTAATTTTTGATAGGCGTGTACAAAGTCGACTTCAAACGTTTGTGGCCAAACGGTTGAAGCATTTGGATTTTCCAAATAATCTCCTCCTACGGCCGTATTTATTATCAACCGCATCGGACCAATCGAATCGGTCAAAAAGCCATTCACATCTTGGTCTCGCACTGTCCAGTGATGGACGTCATCCACATAAAAGCGAATTTGTTTCGGATCCCATTCGACCGAGTAGGTATGAAACCCTTCGTGATAGTTGACGTTTGAGCTGT
>JBGTHU010000196.1:0-3424 GCA_041745975.1 Mariniblastus sp. | reverse complement strand
AAACGGTAACCCCAAACGATGTTGAATTAAACAGGAGGTTGTGGGCAAAGGATAATCGGGAGTTTGCGTACAAAATAACAAGAAATCGATGCTGCCTGGGTCAATATTGAAATCGGCAAACAATTTCTGAGCTGCCGCCACGCCCAGATCAGACGAGCACTCATTTTCATCAGCAATAAAACGCTGGTGAATCCCCGTCTTGGAGGCAATAAGCTCCATGTCCCACTTGGGATTATCGCGTTTCAAATCTTCGTTGGTCTCAATTTTCGACGGAAAGTGAACCGCGATGGGCCCGATTGCTGCGTATTTCACAATTGACCTTGAATCCGACCGGATCGTCGCGGTCGCTGGGTTAAGTTTCAATTAATTTGCAATACACCCAAAAGTCCTTCAGGAAGATTGGGGGCTACAGGTACTTTTAGGTTCCTTTTCCATTGCTGTAATCCAGTTACGGGGAATCGGAATTGCAAAAAATACCAAAATTTTGAGCCGAATGCGATACCCGACAGCTGGGAAAGAATCCCAGCCCAAATTGACTGTTTGATTTCATCGAGCAATGATTTCCGTTCAGTTTTTCGAATCCAATCGAAAAAACACAAAAAAACCGGCCCCAATGGAGCCGGTAATCAAATATTCCTGTAGTCCGCAGAACCATTAAAAAAAGTCTGTCAGGCGCCGGGCTATGATTAAGTATCCCCTTCTGCATCAGCCCCGGCCTCTGTGGCGGTTTCGCTGGAACCTGTTTCAGGAACTGGCGGAGTGGCATCATCCTCTTCGGCGACGGGCGGAGTGACAATTTCACCCTCGCCGCCCATGACGGGGGTTACGACTCCGGTCGCGCAACCCGCGCATCCACCCATTGCGGGCTGACATCCGACAACTGACCCGCAGACGTTGCCACAAGCATTGGTCATCACGGGAGTTCCAATACAGCAATTTTGATATCCGTTCATGCGACGATTGCCTAACAAGCGATTTGAATTGCCACAACAATTTTGAGGAGCGCAGCATCTGTTTTGGCTGACGCAATTCGAAATCGGCCGGCATGTCATGGCGGTATAAGTGCCGCAGTTCGATTGATAACGGGGCTGAACCTGATGTGCCACATAACCACCGCGATTATTAACTGCCGACGTGTAAGTGCCACACCCAACTCCAGATGTGTAGGTCATGCCGAAATGACCGTAATTAACTGGCGTGGCATAAGCCATCGATGTGTTGTAGCTACCGACCACGTTCGATTGAGTGAAAACCGGGGTGCTACCACCAGCACAACCGACACACTGGGATTTAACGATTCCCTGGCCCAGCAAACCAATCGCAGCCACGATTGCCAATTTTGCAACTAGATTCTTTGTCATTTGCTTTACCTCTCCTAAAGGGTTTTAGAATTAACGTTCCTGATGATTGGTGTTTCCTTTTCGCGAAACCGCAGCGTTCACCAGTCTGATCCAATTAGAACCCATCCGTTTTGACTCTGTCAAGCCAATAAAATCGAACACTGCATCAGTTCGATGAATGAATTTTGGCAGGGTCCCCTTCCGAATCGACTTAAACAGTTCAAAACTAGATAATTCGATACAATTCTGAAACTTTTTGAGCCATTTTTCTCATTATTTCGAGCTGGTCGATTTGGCACAGTTTTTGCGGCTGTTTATTTGCGGTCAATTAGTTAAGTGCCGATTGGCCAACATCCATTACTTTGGGGAGGTACCACCATGTTTATGATCAATCCTGAAAATTCGAATCAGCATCAAAGTGAAGATCGAATTTATCTGTCGCCTGCGGTGCAGGTCGAGCTGGAAACATGGGGAACGGCTGTACTGGACGAACTGGAAGAGCGATATCAAGATTTCCAAACGAAGCAAACATTGCGAGATTGGCTGTTTAAGACTCGAGGTTAACGACTTGGTAACCTTTCACGGGTATGAAAGAAGTTTGAGGCTCCTGCCGAAACAATATCTCCGTCGAAGTCGAGCCGTAATGTTTGGATTAAAAAATTGCGATAGCGTTCAGCCGCTGACTTTACCAAATCGCTTTTATTGAACCGACCCCGCGAAAGTTTCGAACAAAAAGCAGGAGGTGATGTTTCCATCACCTCCTGTTTCAGTATTAATAAATCAATTGAATCACACCTGTATCAATTGGCAATGAGCTGATCTCTTGACTTAGAAACCATTGAGATTGAAGAAATTAATCTCGTTTTGGATCAACGCATCAGCAAAGTTCAATGCTACCGGTGTTAGACCAGGAAACGGCCCGACAAATCCGTTGGTGGCACCATCCAAGCCCAAGGTGAAAATACCAGGTACTTGAGCAAAGTTCTGCAAATCAGGATCGAGCTGCAATGAATTGCTGGACATCGACAGATGTAATTGAGCAGCTCCGACAGCGACCGCATTTCCAAAGATATCAGACCCGGTATTGCCTGGGAAGAAAAACCCGAGCGTATCAGCAGGCAGCTCCACCCCGAACAGGTCGATCGGATTGCCAGCCGCGTTTAACAAAATCGGACTTTCATGTGGACGAATATAGAACTCGGCATTGTTAATCGCCTCCATTGAGAATATGGCAGAATCGCCGAGTGCGGCGTTATTTGCGAATACTCCAGTTCCGATATCTGGAACCGTATTGTCCTCATCTTCACCCCGGTCATTGCCAAACATGACATTGTTGTTGACCGAAACGTTCATGACCGCTCGATTGAAGGTATTCAGCCGCAACCCACGCTCAAAATTGTCTACGATGGTGTTCCCAGCAACGATTGCGGAGAAGGTACTTTGATCGTAGGCGTGAAGGCGAATTCCATCAAAGAAATACAAGTTATTGGGATCGGCAGTCGATCCATCGGCTCCTTGCTCGTTGTAGAAATTATTGTTGTTATTGTCGTTGTTATAACCAGCACCATTGTTACGGACATTGTTGCCGATGATGGATGCCAAGACCTGAGCATCGCCGAAGGAATTGATCTCGATACCATTTTCGATAAAGTCTTGAATGTCATTGTTGGCAATGTTAATACGAGTCAAGTTATCAAAAATACCATCGGTAATCTGCTCTTCGAATCCAGCCAAGTACAACGGGTCGATATCAGGTCGATCAAATCGATTGAAATCTCCCGATCCGATCGTCTGGCCAACGGCTGATATCAGCACACCTGTTGTTCCAGAGTTGGAAGCAAAAGGAGTGTTGTCTTGACGAACACCCGTCGATTGAGCAAGATTGGGACGAATCGTGGAGTTGGTTAGAGAAATGTCTGACAGTGTTTGTTGGCCTGCGAAAATGCTCACGCCGAAATCATTGAATAACACCAGTCCATCCATGTTCAATCGATTGATTAGATTGTTACCATCATTGGCGAACAGGGCGGAAACGCCAATTTGAGTGTCTAAGTCAGGTGGACGAGTCGCATTCGGTATGCCAA
>JBGTHU010000195.1:0-2992 GCA_041745975.1 Mariniblastus sp. | reverse complement strand
GGGTCGTTCCATTTCCGGATTTGTGGTCGACCAAACGGGTGGCAAGTTTGGTCCGTTTGAAAACCAAATCTTTATTGGGGATTTCAGCTTGGGGGTGGTGATGCGGGTCACGACAGAGAAAGTCAACGGTGTCTGGCAGGGAGCCTGTTACCCGTTTCGGGAAGGGTTTGATACTGGCTTGCTGGCATTGCAGTTCACTCCATCCGGGAGTCTGATCGGCGGAGGGACCAATCGTGGATGGCCGGTTCGCGGTCCCAAGGCTTACGCCGTCCAGCGACTCGATTGGACTGGCTTGGTTCCTTTTGAAATCAAAGAAATTAAGGCGCGACCTGGCGGATTTGAAATTGCGTTTACTAAACCGGTTGATCGTCAGGTCGCGGCTGAGCCGGACTCTTACCAAATGCAGACCTTCACCCACATTTATCGACAAGGTTACGGTAGCCCTGAAGTTGACCAAACTGCTCCCAAGGTCACTCGAGCGATCGTCAGTGAAGAGGGGTTGAAAGTCACTATCGAAGTGGACGGTTTGGTTCAAGGGCATGTTCACGATTTTTTTCTCCCAGGGATCCGTTCTGCCGATGGGGAGAAACTGTTGCACGCCAATGCGTACTACACGCTCAACGAGATTCCTCGATCTGAATCCGATCCGAACGAGGATATGGGTGCCAAAAAAACAGACTTTGATGGCGGCTCATCCGATGCCGCACCGTCTCGAGTCGGCTCGACCCGAGGGATCATCGATTTTCAACGGCCGGACGACGCGGTACAGCTGGTGGGAGAAGCCGGCTCGCTGATGATTCCGGAATCAGCCGCCAATTCACAATGGATTTTTGAGGATGGTGTACTGACCGCCTCGCCGAAATGGGACAGCGTGGTGACCCCCGATGCCTACCGCGATTTTCGCTTGCACGTGGAGTTCAACCTGAATGATCCCGGCGATGTGCCGCGAGGCACCAGCGGCAATTCGGGGGTCTATCTGCAACAACGATATGAATTGCAGATTCTTAATTCCCACGGTATCGATGATGCCGATTACCGTACCGATGATTGCGGGGCGATTTATGGATTAAAAAAGCCCGACCAGCTCGTGTGCGAACCCCCAGGCCAATGGCAAACGTTTGACATTGCTTTTCGAGCCGCCCGCTTTGATGAAAATCATAAAAAGCAAGAGAATGCTCGGGTCACCGTTTACCAAAACGGCCACCTGATCCATGATGATGTTTCCTTACCCCGCAAAACGGGTGCTGGAAAACCGGAAGAAAATTCGCGGCGTCCGGTCTTGCTGCAAGGGCATCACAACCCGGTTCAATTCCGCAACGTCTGGATTCAGGAATTGGATTTGGACGACCAGGAGGGCTTAGAAAAATCTGAAAAAGGGGGCGAGATTCCGAAAATTACGGTCAGCCACAAAAAACTCCCAATGGCTGGGGAAGTCTTTCAATTGAATGGTGCAGACGCATTTGTGATCTTGCCCAAGGGAGCCAGGGGCGCTCATACCGCCGATACATCCATCCCCTGGGTTTGGTACGCGCCGACCCTTCCCCCCTATCCCGCTCAAGAAGAGATATGGATGTTTGATCAATTTCTCAAATCGGGAATTGCCGTGGCGGGAATCGAAGTGGGTGAATCGTTCGGTAGCCCTCGAGGACGCGAGCAATATGATCAGTTCTACCGATATCTATCGGCCAATCGCAACTTCGACAGCAAGCCCGCTTTGTTGGCCCGCAGTCGAGGTGGGTTGATGCTGTACAACTGGGCCATCGAAAACCCCCAATCCGTGGCGGCGATTGCTGGTATCTATCCAGTCTGTAATATCGCCAGCTACCCGGGAATTGAAAAAGCGAGTGGTGCCTATCAGTTGACCCCGTCAGAACTTCAAGCCCAACTCGGCCAGTACAATCCGATCGACCGCCTGGCTCCGCTGGCTCAGGCAAAGATTCCCATCTTTCACATCCATGGGGACCAAGACAAGATCGTGCCTCTCAATGATAACTCGATGATGCTGGCCCAGCGATATCGGGAACTGGGTGGACCGATGGAACTGGAAGTCGTCCGGGGAAAGGGACATGACATGTGGGAAGGGTGGTTTCAATCAGAACGGCTGGTCGAATTTGTCTGCCACTGTCTCGGTCGATCCCTCTATACGCATCCTGTTCCGACAAGTGATCTTTGGTTGACCTATCAGGGAATTGACGGGATGGGTGATAGTCTCGACGAGCGTCGCGATGAGCGTCACGGGGAGCATGCAGGCAAGACAGCGGGTGCTCGGAAGCACATCATGTTGATCGCGGCGGAGCAGGAATACCGCAGCGAGCAGTCGTTGCCGATGCTGGCCAAAATTTTATCCCAACGGCACGGCTTCGATTGCACCGTATTGTTTTCGGTAAACGAACAGGGGGAAGTCGATCCGACGCTACCGGCACCCTTTGAAGACAAATCGAAGCACCATCGAATTCCCGGATTGGAGTATTTGGCCACAGCCGATTGCGTGATTTGGATGTCTCGCTTCATGCACTTGCCCGAAGATCAAATGCAACACTTTCACGATTATTTTGACTCGGGTAAACCGATCATCGCGTTGCGGACTGCCAATCACGGTTTCTGGGGGGGCAAACCCTACCAAAAAAACGGCCAAAATGTTTCTCTGCGAGAATTGTTGGGTGGAGCCTTCATGGAGCATCATGGCGGTTGGCAGCGTGAATCGACTAGAGGCCAGATCGTTCCCGAAATGGCCCAGCATCCGATCTTGGCGGGAGTCACTGATGTTTGGGGAACGTCCGATGTTTACCGTTGTCACAATGACAAGTTTCCAATGCCTGATGATTGTCAAACCATTCTGCTGGGGCAACCGCTGGTTGATCTGAATTCCGACGCTGAGCCGAACCAGGACAAGGAGCCTTTGCCGATTGGATGGACCAAGATATGGATTGGCAATCATGGACATGCGAGTCGTATCTTTCATTTCACGATGGGGTCGGCCGAAGATTTCGCC
>JBGTHU010000194.1:0-2991 GCA_041745975.1 Mariniblastus sp. | reverse complement strand
TGCAAGTTAGAAAATGCAAATCGTTTTCTACCACCCCAGTATTTTTTACAACCAGTAAAGTAACTTCTTGCCAATAACGTCATGCTAAATCGTATTCTCGAACCCGAAGTAATGGAGTCGGAACAGGACGCCAAAGAATATAACCGCATGGATCATGCCCAAGTTAATCAACAGTTTGTCTCGGCGCTGCTGGATTTCGTGCGCCAACATCAGGCCGAATCGGCGTTCGCGTTCCCGCCATCAGCCAAGCAGGAACCCGAGTCTCACCCCGCCTGGCAACCTAATGCCGCATCCGATACCAAATCCAATTCCGCCAATTCCGAAATTGAACTTGATACGAATAACGACAAAGATAAATACGAGACATCCTTTTGGCGGTTGGGCGATGTATTGGACGTGGGTACCGGTACCGCTTTGATTCCAATTGAGTTATGCAATCGCACTGTTGACTGTCGCATTATGGCGACGGATCTGGCGGCCAGCATGTTAAATTTGGCGGTTTACAATGTCAGTGCCGCTGGATTGACTGAACAAATCACCTTGACTCAAGCGGATGCCAAGAATTTGAATTTCGCCGACCAAATGTTCGACTTGGTGATTTCCAACAGTATTGTTCATCACATTCCCAATCCGGAAGCCTGCATCGCAGAAATGGTGCGGGTGTTGCGAACGAAAGGGATTGTTTTTGTGCGCGATTTGGCGAGACCTGATAGTTTGGATCAACTCAATGATCTGGTCGAAACCTATACAGGAACCGAGAGCGAATATTCAAAAAAATTATTCGCCGATTCACTGCACGCTTCGCTGACAGTCGATGAAATGCAGGACTTGGTACAGCGTTTTGGTTTCCCCGCTGATTCGGTCCAAAAGAGCTCGGATCGACACTGGACTTGGTGCGGAGTGAAAGCCTGAGTTTCAGATGGTAGCTCGGTGCTATCCCGTCAATATCAGGGTCCAATTGAGCCTTACCGGAACAGCCGTGAAAGCCGCGAGAAAACATTGTCGCTGGTGCGAGTCGGCGTGCGGGTCGGCGTGCGAGTCGATTGCTGTGTCTGTCCAGGCCGATTCACATAAAGATTGCGATCAAAGGGAGGAATTTCGTCCTCAATCCCCAACTTTTCCGCATTCAGTCGCAACACGCGTTCAAAATAAATAAAAGGAGCATCGGTTTCAGGCCGCTTGTTGCGTACCCACTGGAAACTGATATCGATCAAGTAAGTGGGGATTTTGTCTGCTTTGACCTGAGCCACCACTAACTTCACAAATTCTTTTTCTTCGTCTCGCCGGGTTTTCAAAATGGCATTCAATCGACGTTCGTACTCTTCAAAGAATTTTCCATCAATCAAAGTAGGATCGAATCGTGGACGATTGTTCTGGCTATTGCTCTGACCAATCGCTGATGACGATATTGTAACGGTTAAAGTTAGAAAGCAGCAGAGCAAAAACCCGTTGAGACGATTTAAAACAAACATTTGAAATCACTTTTTTAACTACGACCCGGGATTAATCGGACGTCAAGATCTATATCGTTTTAGGCGAACGCAGACAAACGGTATTGACTTTTAGCAAAAGCAGTAAATTGAGAACAGATCAAATTTGCCAATGATGCTGTCATCAACTGCCTCATAAGAAACTGACAGTTTCTTGTGAGGACTCTCGGTCCGTTTTGAATTTGCAATCGTCGGCTGATCAGGCGAATCGTAAGTCAAGCGATTTCGCCCTGTTCAATCAAGTTTCTCACGGCGTCAATATCGGCATAAAATGAGCGATCTTGTTCCAGCCGAGGAACCTTTGTTCTGATTTTTTGATGGATGGCTTGCAACAATTGGCTGGTTTTTAGCGGCAATCTAAAATCGAGTCCCTGGCTGGATGCCAGCAATTCGATTGCTATCACATTTTCCAAGTTATCACACATCGTCAACAATCGCCGTGCGGCATAGGTTGCCATACTGACATGATCTTCTTGGTTAGCACTGGTTGGCAAACTATCGATACTGACCGCGGACGCTAAATGTTTGTTCTCGCTGATGAGGGCGGCTGCGGTGACTTGTGGAATCATAAATCCTGAATTTAAGCCTCCATCAGCCGTGAGGAAAGGTGGCAGCTCACTGAGGTGTTGATCAATCAATAACGCCAATCGGCGTTCGGCCAATGAGCCGATTTCGGCGATGGCGATCGCTAGTTGGTCGGCTGCAAAAGCGACTGGTTGAGCGTGAAAGTTCCCGCCCGACAAAATTGATCCATCGTCACTGAAGACCAGCGGATTGTCGGAAACTGCATTGGCTTCATTCAACAACGTCGCTTCAGCGGCTGCAATTAAATCCAAACAGGCCCCCATAACTTGCGGTTGGCAGCGCAGCGAATAGGGGTCTTGCACGCGGTGGCAGGTGCGATGCGAGTCTCGGATCTGGCTCCCTTCCAGCAATTGGCGATAGCGTCGGGCACATTCGATTTGCCCAGGCTGGCGTCGTATCTGGTGAATGCGAGGATCGAATGGCGTGTCGCTGCCCAGAGCCGCATCGACCGTCATGGCTCCAGAGATAATGGCCGCATCAAAAATCCTGCGGGTGCGGAACAGCGCCGCCAACGCCAACGCAGTGGAGACCTGGGTTCCGTTTAATAGCGCCAACCCCTCTTTGGCTTCCAATTGAACGGGCGTCAAGCCGATTTCCGCCAAGCATGCCACCGATGAAAATTGGCGACCTTGAAAAACCAAATCGCCTTCCCCCATCATCGCCAGCACAAAATGGGCTAAAGGGGCCAAGTCACCGCTGGCTCCTACCGATCCTTGGCTGGGGATACAAGGTATCGCGTTGCAATTGAGCAACCGCAAAATGACGGAGATGACTTCACTACGTATTCCTGAATACCCCTGAGCCAAGCTGGCCGCCTTCAACAACATGACCAACCGCACAACCGCCGGTTCCAGCAATTTCCCAACCCCTGCCGCATGCGAGCGTACTAGATTGATCTGCAGCTGGTTTAAGTTTT
>JBGTHU010000193.1:0-4356 GCA_041745975.1 Mariniblastus sp. | reverse complement strand
TTGTCAGCCGCACGATCGCGTTCTACAATTCGGAAACGTATTGGATTAATGATGCGGGAGATTTGATTAAAATCGATGCACCCAATTCAATCAACAAGAGTGTTTACCAAGACCATTTACTGTTCGAGTTGCGCGAGCCCTACGCCGTTGCCGATACCACTTACCCTGCCGGCTCATTACTGGTGACTCGGTTTGATGACTTTATCAACGGGACAAGAAAATTCGAAGTCCTGTTTGAACCGACCGAAACGTCATCTCTCAGCGGCTTTACCACCGTCAAAGACCATTTGATTTTGAATGTGTTGGAAGATGTGAAAAACAAAATTTGGGTGCTTACCCATCATGAGGGACAATGGCAACGAGAGGCTTTGGTCGGTGCTCCTGAACTGGGTACCATCTCCGTCTCTGCGGTCGATTCGGAACAATCAAACGATTACTGGATGACAACCAGCGACTACCTTAACCCGACGACGCTTTACTATGGATCGGTTGGGCAGACTCCTGAACAATTAAAACAATTGAAGCAGCTTTTTGATTCCAGTGGCCTGACGTTTTCGCAACATTTTGCTACCAGTGCCGATGGCACCCGAATCCCCTACTTCTTGGTCGGCCCGGAAAATCTCGATTTTAACCATGAGAATCCAACTTTGCTGTACGGCTATGGTGGTTTCGAAATATCACTGTTGCCAGGCTACAGCGCTTCCGTCGGACGGGCTTGGTTGAGCCAAGGTGGCGTTTATGTGGTAGCCAATATTCGCGGCGGAGGCGAATATGGCCCCCGTTGGCATCAAGCTGCATTGAAAGCCAATCGGCTGAAAGCCTATGAAGATTTTGCCGCTGTCGCCGAAGATTTGATCAGCCGTGGCATCACCAAACCCGCTCGATTGGGAATTCAAGGTGGCTCCAATGGTGGATTGTTGGTCGGCAATATGGTCGCTCTTTACCCCGACCTGTTTGCTGCTGCCGTCTGCCAGGTCCCTCTGCTGGACATGCGACGCTACCACTTATTGTTGGCCGGTGCCAGTTGGATGGCCGAGTACGGTAATCCGGATGCTCCCGGACAATGGGATTTTATCAAAACGTACTCGCCGTACCAAAACATTCATGCGGATCGCAATTATCCGGCAGTGCTGTTCACCACATCGACTCGCGATGACCGAGTCCATCCGGGGCATGCTCGAAAAATGATGGCGTTGATGGAGTCTCAAGGCCATGATGTCAGCTACTACGAAAATATCGAAGGAGGTCATGGCGGTGCGGCCAATAACCAGCAACGAGCCTTTATGCAAGCGTTGGCTTACGCGTATTTGAAAGAGCGACTTTTTCCAGCAGGCACCGATTCGGCCCACTCGTTTGATTCGTCTGATTCGTCAGAATCATCGGGCGACCATGAGTAAGTACCAATGAAATTTGTTTTGAGGGCCCATCCGGTTCATCCGGCAGGACGGAAAGTTTGGGAAGTTAAAAAGTGTTCTGGCAACTGGACCCAGTCGCCAGACAATTAATCACAGACGCTCAACAACACATCAACTTAACACCGTAAAAGGAAATTCATGCCTACTGCAGCTCAATACTTGGAATCCAATCGTGAGCGGTTTGAGCAGGATCTGTTCGAATGGTTGCGGATTCCCAGCATCGGAACCGATCCGGCCTACGATGAGCAAACTCGATCTGCGGGGAACTGGTTGGCTGATAAATTTCGCCAACTTGGTTTAACGACGGAAGTCATCGAGACCTGTCGGCATCCGTTAATTTATGCGGAAACCCCACCGGTTCCCGCAACTCCAGTCGTACTGGTTTACGGCCACTACGACGTCCAACCTCCCGACCCGTTGGAATTGTGGGATTCGCCTCCCTTTGAGCCGACCGTTCGCGACGGCAAGGTCTTCGCTCGTGGTGCAACGGATGACAAAGGACAAATGATCACCCACCTGTTTGGTTTGGAAACCGCGCTCAAGACGATGGATAAGTTACCGATCCAAGTCAAATTTTTAATCGAGGGGGAAGAGGAGAGCGGTGGTCGTGGGCTGACTGAGTTTTTGCAAGGAAAATACGATCGTGATATCCCTGTCGCTGAAAAACTAAAGGCTGACATCGCCGTCATTAGTGATTGCTCTCAATATGCACCTGGCCAGCCCGCGATTACCTATGGCTTGCGAGGAAACGTCTACTTCCAAATTGATTTGACCGGCCCCAACCGCGACTTGCATTCCGGCGGATTTGGAGGCATGGTGGCCAATCCAGCCAACGCGTTGACCCAGATGCTGGCCGCGATGATCGATGAACACGGTCGGATTCAAGTCCCCGGTTTTTATGATGACGTCAAGGAATTGACCGAAGAAGAGAAACATCAATTTGCCGCGTTGAATTTTTCCGATGAGGAACTCAAATCCGAGTTGGAGGTCGATCAACTGCATGGCGAGACCGGCTATAGCAGCCTGCAACGGAACTGGGCGCGGCCAACCTTTGATATCAATGGTCTCTGGAGTGGCTATCAGGGAAAGGGAGCCAAAACTGTATTGCCCGCAATCGCAGGAGCGAAATTTAGTTGCCGGATTGTTCCCGACCAGGACCCCGACAAAATCGCCTCTTTGATTCAAGCTCGACTGAAGGAACTGTGCCCACCTGGAATCAAGCTCGACTTTAGCCTGATCCACGGAGCTCCCGGCTTTGTTCTGCCGCTGGAGAATCCTTTCATGGAAGCGGCCGCTCGCGCAATCGAGATTGGTTTTGGCACAGCCCCGGTTAACATTCGCTCCGGCGGTTCAATTCCTGTGGTAGGGCAATTCAGTTCGATGTTAGGATTGAATACCTTGCTATTGGGCTGGGGGCAAAACGACGACAACTTACACAGCCCCAACGAGAAATTTTCTTTGGCCGATTTTCATCGAGGAATTCACTCCAGCTATCAACTCTGGTGCGAAATCGCCAAGGTTAACCAAACCGTTGCAACGTAAATCCAGCGGAATTCAAAGTGCCTTTGCGGCAACGCGGATGAATCTAAGCCGCTTTTTGCTCGGTACCGGATTGAGCCGAGTTTTGGGCGAGCACAAATTTATCGACACCGATTTGGGTCAATTGGTGCTGCAGTTGAAGCAGTTCAGGGGATTTCTGTTGATGAACCAAGATAGCTGATTCAATTAATTGATCGGCCTGGATCAGTTCGGAAAGGATCTGTTCCCCGGGACCAAAGTCGAATAGGATCAAATCAAATCGGTCGACAACTTGATCAATTAGCTTAATCAAATGCTGATACCGCAAACGGGCCGTAAGGCTCTTTTGCTGACTACTGGCCAGCGGCATCAAACAGATTTTGGAATTTTGTGCACGAATAATTTTTTCGGAAGCCAAATCGAGTGGTTTGCCTACTCCAGGGATCGCCATCCAATTGATATCTGCCCCCAATCCCAACGTTTTCGTCAAGGTTGGTTTCTCTAAATCGGCATCGACCAATAAGACACGCACGCCTTTAGCGGCAGCCCATCGCGCCAAGCTGATGCTAATGGACGTCGTTCCCGACGATCGATTGCAGGCCGTAACACCGACTCGTCGATACGTCGATTCTTTCAGCGACTGCATCGCTGCGGCACCTAACGCTTCAATCGCTGCGGCACCAATCGACATCATTTGATTGGAGATTTCAGGCCAACGAAAATCGGGCACATCCCAAGCGGCTACTTCTGTTGGAATATCCGGTCGAATTTCTTGCCGAATTGAATTGCGATTTTCCTCAAGGACTTCTCCATTCCCTTTGGTGGAGATGGCGATATCGGCACCTACTTTGGTTTTGGTTTCATCGACCGATTCGACTTTCATCTTCGCTGCCGCATCGATCGAATGCGTTCTCGATCCCTGGTCTGATGACAGAGATACCGGTGCCGAGGTGGGCGCAGCAACCGAGGTGGAATCAGCCGTCGTGTTTTGGCTGGCCAATTGTAACTGATTCAATCTTTCTTTAATCTTCAATTCGATCAGGCTCTCATTTTGTTCGGTGAGCACTGCAGCGATCGCTTTGGATACCGCTTGGATCACCTCCAATTGATTGGGTGCTGATCCGCTGTTGTCTGCGGCGGAATAGCCGGTTGCTTCGTTTCGGTCACGAATAGTTGCGACGGTTTCGCCCAATCGATTGACTTGCTGCTGTGTTGATGATGGATCCTCTTTCCACCCTTGATTCGTCACATCACGGGTAAGCTCGACTTGGTAAGGCTGAGCGAATTCGGCGGGATGAACCTTCTTCGCGGGGACTTGCGACCGGCCAGCTTCCTTGATCTGTTCCGCATCAACGATCTCTTCTGCCTGCTGATTTCGCTGAAGATCGTCACTGGCAAGATCTTGATGGAACGCATCGAGTTC
>JBGTHU010000192.1:0-3073 GCA_041745975.1 Mariniblastus sp. | reverse complement strand
CCTGACCATGCCAGCGGAGGAAATTTATCAGTGAGTCGTTCTGTCGAGCCACCAAATTCAACATTAATTTTGAGGAATTCTTGAATTTCTTGGAGATTTCTCGGTTTTTTATCCGATGCAAAGTTTTTTGGTATACTCCTCAATCGTAATTTACTGATAAAATTTCGCTAATAAACGCGTTGAGAGTGTAGCTCAGTCGGTAGAGCAACGGACTTTTAATCCGTAGGTCCTGGGTTCGAGCCCCAGCACTCTCACTTCAATCGTGCTGTCAATACAGCACGATTTTTTTTTGCCTGTGCCAATATAATGGGTCAGAAAAGGGGTCAGACCCTCTCCGGCCGTTAATAAAGTGAGAATTGTTCGAATCCAAAGGGTCTGACCCCTTTTCTGACGTTGAATCACGTGTTGATTCACGCTATCCGCTGCGGATAGTTGCGTGTAAAATAAATAATAAGTGGAATCTGTTGAGCATAGGGATTGAGTGCATCCGGAAAACTGAAGAAAGGTTGATTTGAATGAAGTTGGAAATTTTCAAACTGACGAATTGTCTCCTACTGGTTGGTTTTTTGAGCGGATTGTTTTACCAAACGGGCTATACTCACGAGATCTTTCAAGAAGTTCTCAAGGAAAAATACGGACTCAAGTCGTTTGCGTGTAAGACCTGCCATACCACCGATGATCGAACGTTGCGAACTCCTTTTGCCGAGACCATTCACCAAGTCATGAAGGGTGGAAATTGGTCTGAGAGATTCGCCCAGGCTGAATCGGAGGGAGAAGATGCGGTCAAGGCATTCGAGCAGTTGATTGCCCAAGAATTTGAAAAATCGCTCGATCAAATCGGGCAACAAACAATGACCGTAAACCAATTGCTCGATTCTGGATTGTTGGTCGGTGTCCGCGTCGACGATAAAAAACGGGAAACGATGGAGCGGTTTTCGAAGGAGCCGTCAGAATCTGAAGCACACGCAACACACCAAGAGTACTCAAATCTCGATCTAGCCATCGGTTCCAGGGAGACTTCTCACCTGCCGCCGGCCACCAATCGCTCGTTTCGCTGGCTTGGTTTCGATTGGCGAAAGTACGCCGTGCGAAGTCGATACGATGCCGACTTGGTTCTCGAACTTAAATTTTCTCGATAACAACATCGATGTTTTCTGCAGCCAAGAGACTGAGACTTCTGCCCCCATTGAAAATTTTCGTTCTTTGGGGATGCTGGTTCTTTATCTGGGGATTTTCCGCGGTAGCCCAACCGCCGTTGCAGGATCCATCCGCGTCACGGATATCCGTGAGCGGGCGGACGATGGGGCCGATTATTTACCGCGTGGTTATTCACCGACCGCCTGACGGCCTGACGGAGGAAGTCATCAGCCAAGCCGTGCAGCAGACTTTGGATAAAGTCAATCAATTAATGTCGACTTATCGAGCCGACTCCGATGTGACTCGTTTCAACCAATCTCGCTCGACCGATTGGTTTGATGTCGATATCAAGACCGCTACCGTGGTCGCTCGGTCGCTGGAGATCAGCCATCTGACCGCGGGAGCTTTCGACATCACCGTGGCTCCAGCAGTCAACCGCTGGCGGTTTGGTCCAGAAAAGAACCGCAATGAATTTCAAGTTCCCAGTGAAGAAGAAATTCGAAACTTGAAAGCGATGGTTGGCTATCAAAATTTAACAGTCAGCCTCGATCCGCCTCGAATTCGCAAATCAATTCCCGAATTGACCTTTGATCTTTCCGGAATTGCCAAAGGGTATGCGACGGATCAAGTTGCGGCAACGCTGGATCGATTGGATTGCCAAAATTTTATGGTCGAAGTCGGCGGCGAGGTGTTTGTCCGCGGCCAACGAGACGATGATACGCCATGGCGGATAGGCATCGAAAGGCCTACCGATTCAGTGAACAGACAACCGCAAGCAGTCGCGTTACTGTCCAATCAAGCGACTGCCACGTCGGGTGACTATCGGAATTTTTTCGAAATTGACGGACAACGTTACTCACACACAATCGATCCCGCGACCTGCCAACCGGTCGACAACGAGTTAACGCTGGCCAGCATCATCGCTGACGATTGTATGACTGCCGATGCGATTGCGACCGCTGTGCTGGTGTTGGGAGAAGCCGCTGGTTTTGAATTGTGTGATAAGCTGGGATTGCCTTTGTTTTTGGCCACCCGCTCCGCGGGGCCGGATCCGTTTGTGTTCAATCACAGTGCTGATTTTCCCATCCAGGAATTAAGCGAGACGATGTCCGGTCAAGGCAAGCAACCACGTGCCGCTCAAGCCGGTTTTGCAACTCAAATTTGGCCGATTTTTTTGGCTACCTTGATCATTTTTTCTATCGCGATTATGGCAATGGCGATCGGCACCATTTTCGGGCAACGCCCGATCAGTGGATCGTGTGGCGGATTGGCCAATCGCCAGAACGCAGCCGGCGAAACGGTTTGCGGGGTTTGTTCTAAACCGTCGATCGATTGTAAAGAAAATCAAACATGACTCGAATCCTGGTTTTCGTTGAACCCAAACCACTGCCTGAGCATCTTTTCCGAAATCGATCCTGGTTGCAATTGCCACTCGATTTAGCCGGCTATTTGGCTCGCGACCGACCCGGTGAATTTGAAGTATCCTTGGCGGCACCAAAACGTTTTTTGCATACCGCTACGGCGTATCGCGAGCTTTTGGGTGATCGGGTTTTTCCGATTGATGAAGTTGCGATATCCCGGGAAATATTACGTCGAGGATTTTCTCTTGGAGATGTTTGGAAACACGATTTTCTGGGCTCCGTACCGCTGGATTTATACACCTGGATCAATCATCAGATCGAACGAGCAGTGCCCTCGGAAAAATGGGATGTAGTGCTCTCCTTTGGCGAACCGTGTCGTTACCAGATTGCCAACAGTGCCCTGAAAATTAGTATGGAGACCAACTCGTTCGGCCGCAGCCCATTCGTTTTCGGATTTTTTCTGGACCATTTGGGGCTGTTTCGCGAATCCGCACCGCAACGTTTTTTCTCCGATCAACAAACTATCGAATTTTGTCCTCTGGTCAAGGAAATTCAACATCGCAGTTGGCAAGTTG
>JBGTHU010000191.1:0-1604 GCA_041745975.1 Mariniblastus sp. | reverse complement strand
AAAATCCACATTGCTATTGTGGTGGTGACCTCCCGCTCAAATGCGACCCCCGTCCAATTGCGATAAAGCCCAATGAACTCACCGATCACGATCTGAGTAACAATCGCTACCAAAGTAATTAGAATCGTCGAATTGCTGTTGGCCTCAGGTACCCAAGTGGTTAAACAGTATATTCCGAGAACAAGTGCAGCGGAATCGAGAAACTTCACCAGAAAACCGGGCCAATGCTGATGACTGCGGATGGAAACGTTCGGTTTGGCAGGCTGATTCATTGGGATTGGAAAAAAATGTTAAAATATAAGTTTCTTTAGCCGTATAAATGAGTGGCCTAAAGGTGCCGTGTCCCTATGTAAAATTATTTCTTGGCTCGTCTAAGGATTTGTTTCGAAATAAGTAGCGATTTCGAGAGAAGCTTAGTTCATAGAACGAGGAACGATGGTTTTATGTGTTTTCGAATTCATTAAGAAAATCGTTTAATTTTTCCTGATTTTCGAAACGATTCGGTTTTTCGGATTGTAAGATATGAAGTGGACGTTGAACGAAAAGGGTCACGGAATTACGGTTTGTCGAAACGACATGATGTGTTTCGGGCCATTTGACTTTTTGATAGCGACCGGTTACCGATAATCCTCAAATCTTGTTGGAATCGTACTGCGATCAGGTTGATATCCAACTGGGAAAGAAGTGAGTATGAGTCTTGACCATCATCAAATTCACTTAAACCGTCGCTCGTTATTGAAAATGACAGGCGTGGCGGGCTTGAGCTGGTTGACTCCGCTTGCCACTTGTTTGGCTCGACGGCATGAGTTAGATTCGAGAAATCCCGCAAAATCTTTGATTGTGATTTGGCTGGATGGAGGGCCCAGCCAACTTGAAACGTTCGATCCGCATCCCGGCTCAAAGATCGCACATGGCAGTAAAGCGTGTAACACCAACGTGCCGGGTCTCATGATTGGCGAAGGCTTGGAACAACTCGCCGAAATCATGGACTCAGTCTCGCTGGTTCGTTCGTTGACCAGTCGTGAGGGGGATCACGAGCGGGCAGTCTACAATGCCAAAACGGGGTACCGTCCTGATCCGGTCATTAACCATCCGGCGATTGGCAGTATTGTCTGTCATCAGCTGGAGAGTTACGATGGAGCGATCGACATACCGCGACATATCTCTTTGCTATCGACTCAACATCCGGCGCGAGGTGGGTATTTGGGGGATCAATATGATGCGTTTAAAGTGTTCAATCCTCAGGAGAAGATCCCCGATGTCCATCCCTTTGTTGATCCCGCTCGACAGCAAGCTCGATTGGAAGCCTTACGATTTCTGGATCAAGATTTCACGGGGCGTCGTTTGAAGGGACGGATGGATACAGCTCCCGATTCCCTTCGTAACCCTAATCTTGACGCGGCACTGCGAATGATGTCCTCGGATCAGTTGTCCGCGTTTGATTTATCAAGTGTTTCCGAAAATGACAAAGCGGCGTTTGGAAATTCATCATTTGGGTTGGCTTGTTTATCCGCATTGAGGCTGGTAACTTCGGGCGTGCGTTGCGTTGAGGTGACGTTGCAAGGTTGGGATACACATGTCAACAATCATGAACTCCAAAGTCG
>JBGTHU010000190.1:0-4185 GCA_041745975.1 Mariniblastus sp. | reverse complement strand
GGGTTGGTGAAGATCGTGGTCGGAGTGGGGCGAGGGAAAAAGACCCACGATAAACGCGAGACACTTAGGGCGGCGGATGTGAAACGGCAAATCAGTCGAGAGTTAAAAGTCCGAAATCGCTGATGGAACGGTGGCAACGTCTAATGGCCTGGATACGATCAGAAAAAGGGGCCTGACCCTTTGGAGGGTCAGGCCCCTTTTTCAGTTAGCTTCTATCAACACACACTTACCACCAGATTACGTTATGAACCCCACATGGTTGGCTTCCATTCAAATTGTCGGCGGCTTGATCGGCCTGATTATCGGCGGTGAACTGCTGGTGCGAGGGGCGTCTCGGTTGGCCCGCGCATTTAAGATTTCGCCCTTGTTGATCGGATTGACCGTGGTTTCGTTTGGTACCAGTGCGCCGGAATTGGCGGTCTCCCTGCAAGCCATTTTCTCAGACAGTGACTCGGTCGCCGTCGGAAATATCATTGGCAGCAATATCTTTAATGTGCTGTTTGTGTTGGGTGGATCGGCTTTAATTGTACCGCTGCTCGTCTCCAGTCAATTAGTTCGACGCGACGTCCCGTTGATGATCGCTGCCTCGATTTTGATGTGGTACTTTTGTGTCGATGGCAGTTTGGTTCGCTGGGAAGGGGCTTTCCTGTTGCTGATCTTGTTTGCCTATTTGTATTGGAGTTTCCGTCAGAGCAACCGAGAGTCGGAACAAGTCAAGCATGAATTCGAACAGGGGGGGGGAGCGACGTCAAACGCCAAGTCGTCTTTGATTTTTGATCTGATTTATATCGTCGCGGGTTTAACGGCACTGGCAATCAGTGCGCAGCAACTGGTCCAAGGGGCCAGCAGCATTGCCCTCAGTTGGGGCGTCGACGAATTGGTCATCGGCTTGACCGTGGTGGCGATTGGAACTTCGCTGCCTGAAGCGGTGACTTCGATTGTCGCAGCGATACGGGGAGAACGTGAAATTGCTGTCGGCAATGTCGTAGGTAGTAATCTGTTTAACATCCTGGCTGTATTGGGGATCAGCGGACTGTTGGCCCCGCGGCCGATCCCGGTTCCTGAGGAAGCGATTTGGTTTGACATCCCCATCATGGTGGTGGTGGCGTTCGCCTGCTATCCCATCTTCGCCACCGGCAACCTCATTCGCCGCTGGGAGGGAGCCCTGTTTTTGCTCTATCTGACTCTCTATTTGGCGATGCTGGTACTGGACGCGATCGATAGCAGTTACTTGGTTTCGCTAAAATTATTGGCCACATTGTTGTTTGTTCCGCTGACTATCATTACGATAGGGGTTTCAGTTTGGCAATCGATTCGAGCGAGAACCTGGAACACTCCGGTGGAGAATGAGAATTGATTTCAAAAGTCGCCACAACCCTAACTTGGTGAAAGTTGCCTGCAAGCCGAGGTTCTTGACGAGACTTTACTTGGGAAATGCGGTAAGTTACACGTTGATTGGCTCAGTTGTCTCGGCAGTTGCCTCGACCTCCCTGCCTTCCAGTGAGCCGGTTACTTTCAACACTTTCCCCATATGGGCCTGAAATGTTAAACCAAAACGGTAGTCGGTTCGTATCAATCGGATCGCCTGATAGAAATATTTTGATTTGAAAAATAATGTTGATCCTGGAGAATATCAAAAAAAGCTTCCAACAACCCGATCGGCAGCGGATTCCGATCCTGGACATTCCCTCCTTTGAGATTGCGGCGGGAGAACAGGTCGTATTGATTGGCCCGAGTGGTTGCGGTAAGACGACGCTACTGCACACAATCGCCGGGATTACGCGTCCCGATGCTGGCAAAGTGATTTTAGACAAAATCGAATTGACGCGCTATTCGGAAGCGTTGCGAGATCGAATTCGGGCCGACAAGTTGGGTTATGTGTTTCAAACATTCAATCTGTTACCGGGATTCTCGGCTCTGGAGAATGTGTTGCTGGGAATGACGTTTGCCCGAAAGAAATTGTCTCGCCAACGCGCCATCGATTTGCTCGAGCGAGTCGGTTTGGGGCACCGCTTGCGGAACAAACCGGGGCAACTGTCCGTGGGTGAACAACAACGAGTCGCTGTGGCTCGAGCACTGGCCAATCAGCCCAGTTTACTGCTGGCTGATGAACCGACGGCAAACGTCGACCCCGGGAACCAGCAACAGATTGTCGATCTAATTAAAGAAAGCTGTGCCCAGGAAAAAATCGCGTTGTTGATGGTAACCCATTCGCAGGAGGTTTCCAGCCAGTTCAATCGTGTGGTCAGATTGGACGAATTGAATCGGGTCGTTGGCCAAATGCGTTCGAAAGCAGTTGCCGATCAGGAGGTGGCCCAATGAATGTTTTTAAGATCGCCTGGCGAAGTATTCAACATCGAGGATTCGGCAGTTGGTTGACGATTGTCAGCATGGCGCTGGGCGTGATGATGGTCGTGTCGGTGTTGTCGATTCACGGCTTGGTGGCTCGCTCATTTAAGGCCAACAATAGCTTTGGTTATAATATCTTGGTCGGAGCACGCGGGGGGGCGATGCAGCTGACCATGAATTCGGTTTATTATCTCAGTCAGCCGGTAGAAAACATTCCCTATGAGTATTTCTTGGCCTTTTGTGACCAAGAGAGGCGGGAGACCGAACTGAAGAACTCGATCGCTTGGCGAGCATTCGAGCATGAACAGCGTCTGCGTGACGCGATGCAGTCCTTGGCGACAGGCGCCGCCAACCTGCCCGTTGCGCTGGCTCACAATTTGATCGATTGCACCTATCAGGCACAACGGCGATCTTCGATGAAGATTGATCGGCGAGGCTTCTATAACAATTATGTAGACATGGCGATCCCTTTGTGCTTGGGTGATTACTTCGTCGATGAGGAATCGGGCGCTGCTTACCGCTGCGTCGGTACGAATGCGGATTTCTTTACCGAGTTGGTGCTGGACATTGAAACCGAAGAAAAGTTTGAGTTTGCACAAGGCCGATGTTTCGAATTCCGCAGTGAAGAACATGGCTTTTACGAATGTGTTATCGGCTCGATTGTGGCCGCTCGCAGCGGGTTGAAGCTGGGTGATACGATCCGGCCAACCCATGGCGACCCCAGTTCGTCCTCGTCCCATATCCATGATACCCCCTTCACTGTGGTGGGAATCTTGAAGCCAACCGAGACCCCTAATGATCGGGTGGTGTTCATGAACATGGAAGGTTTTTACCTAATGGAAGATCACGCCAAGCCGCTGAGCGAGGAAAGTATCCTCAAAGTCTCTGATGACCAACCGCAGGCCCGCACCTCAATGGAACTTGATCTGTTTGCCGACGAAGAAGAGGAAGCCACTGAAAAATCAGAAAAGGAATCAGACGAAAATAGAACCGAATCCGGTAAGGTCGAGGAACCTCGTTCCGCTATTTCCGAAGAATCTGTTGAGTCGTCATCTCCGTTAAATCAAAGGGCTCAACGATTTGCGAATTTGGAACCGTTGCCCATCGAACAACGGGAAGTTACCTCGATCTTGGTCAGAACGACACGGGCGGGGGATGAGTTTGGGATGCTAGGCTATTTTTTGACGGCTCAAATCAATAACGATGGAGATTTAGAGACCGCCTTGGATTGGTCTCCCTTTCGCCCCGAACGCTCTCAAAAGGCGGCCCAAGCCGTGAGCCCCATTGAACAAGTCACAACCCTGTTTCAATTATTTGTCGATCCGATCCAATGGTTGTTGTTGGCATTGACCTGCATGATCTTAGTCGTTTCCGCATTGAGTATCTTGGTGGGAATCTACAACAGTATGAGCCAGCGGCAGCACGAAATCGCAGTGATTCGCGCTTTGGGGGCCCGTCGAGCCAGCGTGATGATGATCATGTTCTGCGAAGCGATGTTGTTAGCGCTCCTGGGCGGGGCGCTGGGCTGGGTTGCCGGACACGGATTAAATGCCGCTTTGAACCCCTGGGTCGAATCCCAAACGGGAGTCTCAATCAGCTTTTTTGACCTGGCACCGGGCATTTCGTTAGAATTATTACCGGGAGTCGAGTATCTACCGACTTGGTTGGCCGAAGGTGCCATTTCGTCCGAATTGTTGATCATCCCAGGTTTGATGATCTTGGCCATTATGGTCGGAATCTACCCCGCCATTTCGGCTTATCGTACTGATGTTTCCCGAGCCTTGGCGAAATAGTGGCTAAAATGCTAGCCATATCTTTTTTCGGCTAAATCGTTAC
>JBGTHU010000189.1:0-8683 GCA_041745975.1 Mariniblastus sp. | reverse complement strand
GCTTTGGCCCATGAGCGTTGGACTTGCCAAGCTTGAATCAATCCCATCAACAGCATCCCGATCGCCAATCCCCAAACGATTTTATTGGCTGTGCCTGCAAAAGCGGGTCGCCCCTTGGGCAATTTATTCTGATCGCTCGTTTTCTCTTTGCCGGAAAAGAAGCGATTCCAAAATTTGGTAATGGGTTTCTGCAAACCGCTCGGTTGTTCAACTTCGTCATCCACTGGACCGAACAAAAACAGTAGAAATTGGTCGGTGCTGAATACTAATAGAGCCCCAACAACCAAAACAGAATAACCCAGCAACTGGTGGGGTATGCCGGAAGATAAATCCAAACCATCCATTTTGGTATCAGCGAAAGGAATCAAAATGATCCTGACGGTATTCATGAATAGGGCCCAAAAGATCACCGAAGCCAGCAAGATACCGGCATGAAACCCAACCAAGCCTACCATGGCAATCACCATGGCCGCCAAACTAATATAGCCCAAGCCATTAAGGGCAATCAATTCAATAAACATCAATAAGAACGCCAAGGCCAACATGAAAACTCGGAAAGCCACTGGGTAGGAGAAAGTACGCCGCGTCCAAACTACAAAAACGGTTGCGATGGCCAGCAAGGTAAAAAAGGAAACGACGCCACTGCATCCCTCTTCGACCTTAAATTCCTTACCCGAAGGCATGATGATTGCCACTCCATCCATATAGTGACCCATGCCAATCAAATCCATTAGCTGACTGGAAAAAATTGCACTGTCACTCTGCAAGCGATTGATAAACACATTGTCCAAATTGACCGGCAGCGAGATGCAAATAAACAACGGCATTGCACAAGTCCACAACGTCCGCTTGTTGGCAACATCGACCGTGCGTGCAAAGAGACTGGTTGTCAATAACACCGCACTCAACGCACTGAACCAGGGGGCCATAAACAGAAAACTACCAATCGCAAACAGCACCCCCAAACCCAATAAGATATCGCTGGAGACGCTTTGAATATATGGCGTGTTGATTTTTTTGGGCCAGCGAATCCAAGCCAGATAAACCGTTGCGGCAATCGCAAATGGGAAAAATTGATAGTGAGGTTTACCCCAAAGACCCTTAAAATAGAGCAGCAACATCGGCATTTGAGCCAATACAGCCAAACCATAAGGTAGCAGCACTCTCAAGTGACTGTTGGCATCAGCAGTAGAGCGTTCTCGATTTTCAGAAGTGGTTGTGGCACTCGGTGTGGCAGATGTCATGACGGATTTATCCAACAAAAAACAAAGAAAAAACTTTCAATACAAATCTTAAAACTAAGATTCAGAAAGGAATTAAACAAGCGACTGTTCTGCTATTGTAAATTCTGAGAAGCTGTTTTACCAGAGTCTCATTTCTAAGTTTCACCGAAAATTAGCCGATAATTGAATCGCCGGTTGGATTAATCGTGAGGTTGTATCGATTGGGGGAATGATGTCAAAAACGAAGATTCCACCAAGAAAACTGGGGTTCTTCAGCCTTACACCCGAATTCACACGTTCGCCCCGTCAAGGCGAGAGTCGCTTTAGAAATTTGACACCCAGCGGAGGCATCGTGACCTCGATCGAAGCAGGTCGTCCTTGAGCAGCGACCGGTTCGGCAACCAAATCCAGACTATTGCCGACGTTGCTGCCACCGTAAAATTCCGAGTCACTATTAAAAATGACTTGATAGGTGCCCAACACGGGAACACCGACTCGTCGTCTTTCGCGAACGACCGGTGTGAAATTAGCAGCGACGATTATCTGCTGATCTGGCCGCTGGCCCTGACGCAGCCAAGTCAATGTGCTGTTATCTCGATCGTGGCAATCGATCCATTCAAACCCCTCGCTGTTTAGATCCGACTGGTGCAACGCCGGTTCGTTACGATACAGATGATTGAGATCAGACACCAGTCGCTGAATCCCTTGGTGGCCCGGTTTTTCCAATAATTCCCACTGCAAGGGTTGGTTGCAATTCCACTCCAGCCATTGCCCGAACTCGGATCCCATGAACAATAATTTTTTGCCGGGATGAGCCCACATGTAGGCGTACAGTAGTCTCAAATTTGCCATCTTCTGCCAAACATCGCCGGGCATCTTATCCAGCAGGCTCCTCTTGCCATGAACCACTTCATCGTGGGAAAACGGGAGCATGAAGTTTTCTGAAAACGCATAAATCAAACTGAATGTCAATTCGTCATGGTGATAGCGACGATGAATCGACTCCTTGCTGATATATCGCAATGTATCATTCATCCATCCCATATTCCATTTCAGAGAAAACCCGAGACCACCGACGGATACCGGATGAGATACTCCGCCCCATGCCGTCGACTCCTCAGCAATCGTCAACACATCGGGGGCAATTTCATGAACCTTTTCATTCATTCGCTTGATAAAATCAATCGCTCCCAAGTTTTCTCGCCCTCCGTACTCGTTGGGAATCCATTGCCCCTCCTGACGACTGTAGTCCAAATACAGCATCGACGCCACCGCATCGACTCGCAAGCCGTCGATATGATATTACTTCAACCAAACAAGTGCATTCGAAATCAAAAAGTTACGAACTTCATTTCTTTCGTAATTAAAAATCAAGGTATCCCAATCAGGGTGTTCCCCTTTGCGCGGGTCGGCATGTTCATAAAGCGCGGTCCCATCAAACCGTGCCAAGCCAAATGAATCTTTGGGGAAATGGGCTGGCACCCAGTCGATGATTACACCTAAACCGTGTTGATGGCAATAGTCAACGAAATACATGAAATCCGTCGGCGTTCCATAACGAGACGTCACCGCAAAATATCCCACGGTTTGGTATCCCCAGCTACCCGTGTAAGGATGTTCCGAAATCGGCATCAATTCAATATGTGTGAACCCTAACTGTTGGCAGTACTCGACGATCTGAGGAGCAAGATCACGATAATTCATCCAACCATTTTCGCGTTGGCTGTCCTGGCGCCAACTTCCCAAGTGCAATTCATACACCGAAATGGGTGCTTCGGCATGGTTGATCTCTTTGCGACGCTGCAGCCAATCTTGATCGTTCCACTGATATTGATTGATATCGAACACGACGGAGGCGTTTCGCGGAGGTAACTCGCTGAAGAAACCATAGGGGTCCGATTTGAGGACTATATGCCCGTGAAAATCCGTGACATGATACTTATACAGTTCCCCCTGGTTCAAGCCGGGAACAAAGATTGCCCAAATGCCGCTGTCCCCAATTTTGCTCAGGGGATGCTGTTGAGGTTTCCAACCGTTGAAGTTCCCCACCACGCTGATCGATTTAGCATTGGGAGCCCAAACAGCAAAATGAACCCCCGAGATACCTTCCTGGGTCGTTATATGGGCTCCCAGTCGATCGTAAATCTGATCGTGGTTTCCTTCGTTAAAAAGGTGAAGGTCCAATTCCGATAGAAATGACTTCCCTCGATCTGCGGGGACTTGGGTGTTCATATCAGCAATGGTAAACGAATTTGAGGTGGTGACAATCGATGGTGAAAAAACCAGGTTCGAATTCATTGAGTTTACTGTGATTTAATGGTTAGATTTTAGAATGAGTTGCCAAATATTGGTAGACTACCATTGCCCATCGTGTTCGAAATGGCACGCATCTGCGGAACTGTAGTGTCCAAAAGCCCGCCCATGGCCCTGTGGTACGACTCGGGGTGGTTCAGGATTCCAGTCCTCCAACCGTTGGGCCTCACTCCGTTGCCTCGACCGACTTCTTCCCCCTGCTGCTGGCAGGGAAGGATCCCATCCGGATGAAATCCGGGCCTGTTGCAGTTCTTCGAAGGTGATACGGTTGATTCCAGTTGATCGGCGGAACTGCACCGCCGCATCGAAACACGATTCTGGAGAATCGTCATCGTCCCAGAACCCCGACGATTGATCGTTGTAAAAGTGCCATTCGAGCTCCCTGTTTCTGGCTCCTTTCGAATCGATCCTTCGACGACTCCGCCTGGAATCTTCGAACTCCGGAAAATCGAACTCGCTGGGCACTGTGCCGTATGTATTCTGAAAGTCCCAAATTCGGCAATCGAGCCGATGAAACAGCATCGCTCGATCGATCCGTTGCCACAAATCGACATGTTTGATCGGAACCATTTCGCCAAATCGCTCCCATGTCCAATCGTTTTCTTTCCAGATTTTCAAATTGTGCCGAATCCCCTTCCCCACAAACTGGCTGGGTGTAATCAACGTCACCTGAGCGGGATGCTCCAAAGCTTCCAGTCCTCGTACGACAGACAACAACTGCAACCGCTCCCCCCAAACCCCGGGCTCAGTTTCTGCCACTTCAATCCTTTGATCGCTTCCGATCGCTTCCAGCACAAAACGCCATCTTCCCCCACGGTGGGACGTCTCGGATCGGTTGCCAATGGATTCTGCTTGGGTCAGTAGCAAGTAATGGGGAGCGGTTTGTGTCAGCATGGCAACACCTTGATGGAGCGATGGTCTAAAGTTTTTGAACAATCAAAAAGGTAACGACCATCCGTTGTCGCCTGCATCCCTACAAAATTCTGTGGTCGATGGTTAATCGGGTTCAGCCAATCCCACAGCAACCGCCACAACCTTTCTATCGGCAAACTCTACCTGAAAATTAGACCTTTACCAAAAGAAAAACCTTGACTGATGGAAATAGTCTATCAACAACTTGTTACAGGTCGTATAACTGGCGCTGAACTATTAATCTGACAAAAACGAAAGGTTGAGAATCATAACGACGCGATGACACTTAGGACTTGCCAATCGCTGTCAACCATCGCCATTCTTGGGCAATGCCCTCGCTCAATCGGTCGAATTTACACCTTTGTGGTAACACTCCCCAGGCGTAAGTTTCGATTTCCCAATGCTGGACGGTCGACGAAGATTGATCGAGCGATTGTTGAAATAAGACAATCTCGTGTTGAGTCGTTTCCAATCCATTTATTTCACTCAAAAAGATGGGGACATGAAAATGAACCCTCAGTTCCCACTCAGACGAATTCAATGTTTCCATGTATTGCATTGCCAGCGGCAAATCCTCAAAGAATTGAATTTGCTGCTGGTGCTGAATTACCGTTTGGTGCAAATACTTTGGCTCGGAAAAAGGCAGCAAGGCCGATTCAAACCATCGGTTATCCTGCAAAACGTCGGCACTTTTCGGCCGAACCATTTTGACGGCTGATGAAACTTGGACTTTGCCTATCTCCAGCTGCAACTGGCGATACTGCTCGATGGCCGAAGCTTGCGACTCAAACATGACTGCTGAATGGCAAATGTCATGACACACCCCCAGATATCGCCGGATTCGGGCATCTAAGGCTGGAGATCGATCCAAAAGATAAGAGTCGAAAAATCGACACAGATCCTCCGCCGTTTCCAACAGACAGCCCGGTTCAGGCTCCAAGCAAACCATAATCCTTCGCCCCGATTTTTGTTCGATCAGCTCTAACTGCTCGGCCAATCTATCCAAGTTGGATGTCGCCTGTGATAGAAACTCTGGCGAAACCAACTGCGGAAGAAATCGTTGACTTCGATCAGACAGATCCCGAGGAAGCATAGCGCTGTTAGGATTTTCCGGCCATCCCAGGGGTAAGGTTGAAATTGTACCCGACATGGGGGTGCCCGAAATTTCGACAGGCAAAATCTTATCCATGATCTGAGCCAACATGACGGTGTAATCCAGGCGACTCGATTCCGCCCACGTTGGATGATAGACCGCATGCTTGACTTCTTTTTGATGGAAATCTCCGAACGGAAATCCATTGAATGTAAACGGAACCAACTCCACTTGCTGCAACCAATCTCGGAATTCATCGCAAGCTTGAGAATCATCTAACTCCGCAACCGCATCCGAACTGAGCCACAACCCGATCCCCATTGGATGATCAATTCCCAACTCACGTTTAACCTCCAATGCATGCTGTTGCAGGTTCTGGCGCGTTTGAGCGAAACTGGTGCCCGCATGCACATTACTACAATAGCCCAACCATTCTGACTGTGGAGAGTTGTCTGACACGCTCTACTCCTTTTCTTGAATTCCCGACTTCGGCAGGAAAACAAGTCCCAATCCGACCAACAGCCAAGAAAGGATCAAACAGATCCCTCCTAGCGGAACGAAAAAACCCGCTTCGAATTGCGTAATAGAACTCAGGTAAAGCAGTCCGCAAAATAGCAACATTCCGACCAACATTAAACCGCCGGCAAAATCAAACCACAGCGGCTTTTTTCGCAATTCCGCAAGCCGTCCGAGCGATCGAATATTTGCCTTAATTAACCCCAGCAACATCAATCCGATTCCATGCATCGTGTGAAATTTTGCTGCGGTTTCCCATCGCAAAATTCGTTTTTCAACATCGTCAAAGTCGGCTTGCTGCAAATAAACGGGAACCCCATGGGCGCCATAAGCACTTAACGCAACTCCTAATCCCACCAACAGGGTTCCTATCAGGATCCAGTTTCTACCACCCAATGCTCGATCATCCCTCTCCTTCGGCCACTTCATCATGCATCCAATACTTCAAAAGCGGTGAAAGTAATAAACAGATCACGCCCGAGGCAACCGCAGCAATCGTGATAAATTGAAACAATTCCATAAACCCAGTAATGGTTGCGATGGGAATATTAATGAACTCGACGGTATTCTCATCAGCGTCGGGCGATTTTTTATTGGAAAAACCCGCCAGAATCGCCGCCAGAAATTGCGAAAAGGCCGTCGCTAAAAACCAAGTACCCATGACCGTACTGACCAACCGTGCCGGAGAAAGTTTGGTCACCATCGATAACCCCACCGGAGAAAGACACAACTCTCCCGTCGTATGCAGCAGGTAACCCAAGATCAACCAGGGCAACCACACAAACCCTTCCTGATTGGCCCCCATCGCGCCCAACCAAAGACAACCAAATCCCAATCCCAACTGAATCAAACCCAAAGCAAACTTGACGGGGATACTCGGTTCGATCCCGCGTTGATTCATCCAGTTCCAGACCACCGTGAAAATCAATCCGAATACCAAAATGAATAATGGGTTGACCGCCTGCAAGACAGATGCCGGAATCTCAGAGAAACTAATCTCCAAACCAACATTGTCTTGAGCAAACGTCCAGTTAACTAATTGAGCATCCGTCGTTGCCTGATTCGATTCCAATTTGGAGTATTCCCTTAAATAATTAAGCACCGTTAGGTTGAGTTTTCCCTCGGTCACCACGGAGATCAAAGCTTCCAAATCTTGATCCGATTTCTGATTAGCGACCGGTTTGCCAAGCTCGGCTTGCCGCATCGCTGTGGTAACGAACGCCTTCCAATTTGGGTCGGCGTTGCTGCGACCAAGAAAACTTTGCGACAGGATCGGGTAATCCGCCAAATCTTGATTTTTGATTTCAGTTGGCAACCTTAATACGATCGACTCACCGATGTCTTCGTCGCTTATCATGCGAATTGGGTTGGAGGTGCGAGTCACATTGCGATCAGCAAAGTTATTCAAACTGCTGCCAGCTTGTTCAAAGAAGGCCCAAAACAGCATGGAAAAAAAAGTCAAAATCATCACCACATACATTCGATGGCGAGCAATCGTTTGCAGGGTCAACATCTGAAACACCAAGTAACTAACTGCCACCACGCCTGCCAACACCAACACAATCCCGGCGGGTGTACTTACGTCCTTGGCCATGGTCGCCAGGATCACTTGAAATGTTGATTCGCTCTCTGACCATTTTTTCAGATATTCCCCATCGATGACTGTCATGCCACCGGCGATCTCATTGATCGGCTCAAAACCGGAAACCAACAGCATAAAGACCGGAACGCTGGCCAGTGCCCCAGCATAAACCAGCCAATCTTTACCGATATTGAATGAGCTGGTTTTCATTCCCTCGAAATTCGAGGGTAACCCCACCCAAGCCGGCAGTCCCGATTTGGATACCGCAATTGACGAAATCACCGCGGCAATCACCAGGACGCCGGCCAACAGATAGAATACTGATTTCGACCAGAATTCATTGGGATGAAACATGACCAAAGCTACTGCAAAACCGATCGCACTGGCCATGATCAGCAAAATCGTCATTGCATCGGCCAACCGATTATTGGCCAGAGTATTATTGTTTTGTCGATAGTTCAAACCTCCCAGGGCCAACAAGCCCGCGATCACCATCAGAATGGCAGCCAACGTCGGCAGGAATTTGGCATACGTTAACGATGATTCCAGCAATTCCGCTGAAGGGCGATCGTAGATCCAACTCATAATCACATCGGTGCCCACGATATTGACGGAGATCGCCAAACAGCTGAACAATAACAATAATTGGGAGATAAACGCGGGGGCAACGAAGACTGCCAATCCTGCCAGCATACCGATCGTGGCCAAGCCAAACCCTTTATGCCACCCATAGGTTTCCCCGATATAGCCGCAAAGTAGCGGGGCAATGCAGGCCCCCAAATTGATGCCAATATAGAAAATCGTGAATCCGCCGTTTCGCTTGACACTTCCTCCCGGATAGAGCGATCCGACCATGGAGGAAATATTGGGTTTGAAAAAACCGTTCCCCACGATCAGCAACGCCAACGCGGTGAAGAACCCCAGCTTCGATTCATCGGCCATCAACAAATGACCCCCGGCCATCATCAAGCCCCCCAATATGACCGCTCGGCGAGCCCCAATCAGCCTGTCAGCAATCAAGCCACCAAAAAACGGTGTCATGTA